>JAGQUL010000069.1 GCA_020438525.1 Thermoleophilia bacterium
GCGGGCTCGGGCAAGACGCGGGTGCTGACGCGGCGGATCGCGTGGCTGATCGGGCAGCGCGGCGTCCACCCCGGGTCGATCCTGGCGATCACGTTCACCAACAAGGCCGCTGCGGAGATGCGCGAGCGCGTACGCCAGCTCGTCGGCGACCGCGCCGAGCACATGTGGGTGATGACGTTCCATGCCGCCTGCGCGCGATTCCTGCGCAGCGAGGCGGAGCGGCTCGGCTACCGGTCGAGCTTCACGATCTACGACCAGGGCGACCAGGTGCGGCTGGTCAAGCAATGCCTCGAGGCGCTCGAGAAGGACCCCAAGCGGTTCGCGCCCGCGGCCGTGCACCACGTGATCTCCAACGCCAAGAACCAGCTGCTCGGACCGGTCGAGTACCGCAACCAGGTCAGCGACTTCATGGAGGAGACCGTCGCCGAGGTCTACGAGCTCTACGACACGCGACTCAGGGCCTCCAACGCGATGGACTTCGACGACATGCTGCGCTACGCGGTGCTGCTGCTCGAGCAGCACGACGACGTGCGCGAGCGCTGGCAGAAGCGATTCCGCTTCATCATGGTCGACGAGTACCAGGACACCAACCACGCCCAGTACCGCATGCTGCGCGCGCTGGCCGGCGAGCATCACAACGTGATGTGCGTGGGCGACGCGGACCAGTCGATCTACTCATGGCGCGGCGCCGACATCCGCAACATCACGAGCTTCGAGGAGGACTATCCCGACGCGAAGGTGGTGGTGCTCGACCTCAACTACCGGTCGACGAGCCACATCCTCGAGGCCGCGAACGCAGTGGTCCGCCACAACGAGCAGCGGCTCGACAAGGACCTCAAGGCGGTGCTGGGGGAGGGCGAGCCGGTCCGGGTGGTCGGGGTCGAGGACGAGCACGCAGAGGCTCGCTTCGTGGTGGACCAGATCGAGCAGGCGATGCAGGACGGGCGATCGCACGGCGACGTTGCGGTGTTCTACCGGACCAACGCCCAGAGCCGCGTGCTCGAGGACCTGCTCACGCGCACGGGACGGCCGTACCAGGTGATCGGTGGTCCGAAGTTCTACGAGCGCGCGGAGATCAAGGACGCGCTCGCGTACCTGCAGGTGCTCGTGAATCCCGACGACTCGCTCAGCCTGCAGCGGATCGTGAACGTGCCCAAGCGCGGCATCGGCGACACGACCGTCGCGAAGCTGCGCAGCTACGCCGACACGTATGGCGAGACGCTCAGCGAGGCGGTGCGCCAGGCCGGCATGGAGGGCTCGATCAACGCCGGCACGCTCAAGAAGCTCAACGACTTCACGGCGCTCGTCGATTCGATGCGCCAGTTCAGCGAGCAGGCCGACACGGTCGCCGAGACGATCGAGCACGTGTACGAGACGAGTGGGATCACAGCGGCGCTGCAGGCAGAGGACACGATCGAGTCGCAGGGGCGGCTCGAGAACCTCGGCGAGCTCGTGAACGTCGCGCGCGAGTATGACGCGCTCGAGCCGGGCGGCCGCCTGGCCGAGTTCCTGCAGGCGCTGTCGCTGCAGAGCCAGGCCGACGACATCGAGTCGAGCGGCGGCCAGATCACGCTCATGACCATCCACAATGCCAAGGGCCTCGAGTACCCGGTGGTATTCATCACCGGCATGGAGGAGGGGCTGTTCCCCCACTCCCGCTCGATCCAGGACGGCGACGTGGAGGAGGAACGTCGGCTCGCATACGTCGGCATCACGCGTGCCCGCGAACAGCTCACGCTCGTCTACGCCCAATCGCGCAGCGTGTTCGGCAGGCGCCAGTACAACGTGCCCAGCCGGTTCCTCGACGAGCTGCCCGACGAGCACGTCGAGCGCAGCGACCAGGGCAGCAGCGGCGCGTTCGACGGGCGCGGCGCGAGCGCGTGGGGTCGCGGTGGTGGCAGCGGTTCGTCATGGGGCAGCGGGCTCGACGACGGCGGCAGCGCGTACGGCGCGAGCGGCTGGAAGCAGTCACGCGGTCGACAGGGTGGCCAGCGCCGCGCCGGTGGCGGCGACGAGTTCGGCGCGACCTTCGGTGCCAAGGCCGGATCGTCGGGCAGCAAGGGCTGGGGCTCGAGCGACGGCACGAGCGCCTCAGGCGCGAGCGGGATGCTCTTCGGCGCCGGTGCCGATTCCGGTGCGCACAAGCGCAAGGTGCCGCGTGCCGCAGCCCCGCCGATTGCGGTGGGCGACCGTGTGCGACACGGCACCTTCGGTGAAGGCGTGGTGCTCGACCACGACGGCGGCGACATGGCCGTGATCCGCTTCGAGGACGGCTCCGAGCGTCGACTGATGCTCAGCTACGCGCCGATCGAGAAGCTCTAGCAGCACGGCTTGATCGCACGTTCAAGGTTCCTTCACGGGGCCTTCATGCGCGGCGGATAGAAGACGGGCATGGCAGCAAACGTGGCATCCACCACCGCCCATCAGCCGTCGCTCGCACTGCCGGTGCGGGTACGCCGACCGCGACCGCGCATGGTGCTCGCGCTCGTGATCCTGCTCGTCGTCGCGCTCTGCGCGGCGGCACCGGAGCAGGTCGCGAGCGCAGCCAACGCGGCGTGCACGGTCGGCAACCCGGACACCGTCACCTGCGGCGAGGCGCTCGTGCTGCTCGGCTACCCCTGACCGGTCGTGGCGCCTGGGGAGGCGCCCGACGGTCGGGGGATTCGAGCAGCCATTCAGCGACGCAGCGACGACAGCGCGGTACGAGCCGCGGCGGCATCGCCGCCGTCGAGCAGCAGGATCCGAGCGGCCTCGTAGGCCTTGTTGCTCGTGTGGAACATCCCGAAGTGGTTCGGGCCGAGCCCGCCCGGCCGGTCCGACTCGACCGGAATGTTGAGCGCACCCTGCAGCCACCCGGACGGCGGCGTGACGATCATGTCGATCGTGCGCGAGAAGATCGACGCGTACCGCGGGGCACGCGGATCGTTCCCGCGACGTAGCGCGTCGTCGTCCTGCATCGTTCGCCTGACCAGGTCGCTGCCCTCGAGCAGCTGAACGCCAGCGATCGGGATCGCGTTGCGGATCAGGTCGATGCCCTTGAACGCGTCGTAGAGCCAGTTGATGCCCACGCCGCTGTGCGGGGTGGCGAGCGAGATCAGCCGGTCGACGCTGCCGAGCGCGCCGAGCCTGGCAACGGCCATCCGTGCCAGCAACCCGCCTTCGGAGAAGCCGATCACGTCGACCTTCGACCGTCCGGTCCGCCGCTTCACGTCGGCGATGAAGTTCGCCACGGCCTGCGCCGATTCGTCCATGTCGCCCAGCCCGGTCGTCGGTGGGTCGAATACGAACACCTGGAATCCGTCCGCGATCAGCGACCGGTACCACTCGTCCCAGCCGCTTGGAGCGTTCGCGAATCCACCCACGAGCACGACCGGATCCCGGTCGCGAACGTTCTCTCCCGTCGGTGCAAGCGGCGTGCCCAGACGCGCCGGCATCGGGAAGAGGTGTTCGAAGGCCAACAGTCCCTGGACCAGGACCGTGTCCACGATGCTCCCCAACGTACCTCCCACGCAGGACATTCTGCCTGATCCGCCGGTCGAATGTCGAAGCATCGGGCAATCGGCGCGAACCGCTGGCCGTCCACGGCCGAAGCATGCACGGCACGACGACGAATCCCGGCGAGGCTCGCTACGATCAGGAACTCCATGGCTCGAGACGAGGACATTCGAACGACACCCACTCGGGCGCGGGGCCTCGGTGCAGCGGTCGCGCGACGCGCGCATCGATTCGCAGCGGGGTGGACGCGGATGGTCCACCGCTACCCCTACGTCGTGACCTGCGTCGCGCTCACGCTGCTGTTCCTGGGCCTCGCGCAGGCAACGTCGATGCACATCGGCGTGCCGATCCGCGATCCCGAGGGGACCCTGCTCGGACGCCGCATGATCGGACCGGTGCTGCTGATGGTCCTGTTCGCGTACCTGGATTCCCTGCGCCGCGCGTGGCGGCTGAAGCGTGGCGGCACCACCGGCCGGCTGCCGATGCTGTCGGTGCGCGTGTTCCTCGATCGCTGGTGGTGGAAGCGGCTGCTGCTGGCGATCATCGGTTTCATGAGCTTCGCGTTCACGTACCTCGCGTACCGCAACCTCAAGAGCTTCGTGTCGCTGATCGACTACCGCACCTACGATCCGCAGATGCTCGCGATCGACCGGTGGCTCGCGTTCGGCAACGACCCGGGCAACGTGCTGCACGAGCTGCTCGGCACCGGCGTCGCCGCACAGGTGCTCAGCTGGGTGTACCTGATCTACATCCCGCTCGTGGCGATCACGGTGTCGGCGGCGCTCGCGTTCGTCGAGCGGATGCGCGAGGCGTACGTCTTCGTCGCGACGTACATGTGGTGCTGGATCCTCGGCACCGCGTCGTACTACGCCATCCCGACGCTCGGACCGTTCGCATCACGAGAACGGATCTTCGAGGACCTGCCGTACACGAACGTCGCACGCCTGCAGAAGGCGCTCATCGACAATCGCATCGAGCTGCACGCCGACAACGTCGGCGACATCGTGGTCGGCGGCATCGCCGGGTTCGCGAGCCTGCACGTCGGCGTGGTGGTCGCCGTGATCATGCTGATGCGCTACTACCGCCAGCGCACGCTCTTCTACATCTCGCTGGCGTTCCTCGTGCCGACCACCTTCGCCACCATCTACTTCGGATGGCACTTCATCGTCGACGACCTCGCGGGCGTGTTCGTCGGCTGGTTCGCGTTCGTGCTCGGCCGCGCCACCGTGTACCCGCGGATCCTGCTGGTCTGGCGCAGGCGCGCCGCGGAGGCCGCCGAGGTCGCCACGCCCCGCCACGTCTGAGCGCGGCGCACCGGTCGGCTCAGGCGACCAGGTCGCCGGGGCGCTTCCAGCCCGGGCGCTTCCAGCCGGGAACCTCGGTGCCCGGGCGCTTCCAGCCGGGGCGCTTCCAGCCGGGCTGCTCGGTGGCCATCGTCGACCCCTCGGCCGCGTCCTCGAGCCCGACCCACGGCACCGACTCGCGCGGCATGCCGAGGCCGTCGATGATCGCGCCGACCGACTCCGGACGCATCCACCCGGAATCCGGTCCGTACGGAAGCGGCGTGCCACGCTCGAGCGCGGCGATGTTCGCGACCCCCTGCGATCGCGGCAGCGGCGTGCCGTCGCGGTGGGTCACCAGCTGCACGCGCAGCGTCGCCCCCAGCTCGAGGTCGGCTCGCTCCTGCGCCACGTATGCGTCGTACTCCTCGGCGTCGACCCGCTTCGATTCCACGCGCCATGCGTCGTCGGACTCGCGCCACAGGTCGCCGATCTCGTCGGCGCTCATCGGGATCCCGACCGGCATGTCCTTCGACCAGTCGAGCAGCGCGTCGTGCGCCTCGCCCGAGAGGCTCGCGTCGGTGTGGTCGAGCGTCCCGTCGTCGTGCTGGCGGGCATGCACTGCCTCGTGCACGCCGATCAGCGAGCCGATCTTCAGCAGCTCGTCCACGTCGCCGCTCGCGTCGAGGTCGTCGAGCTTCCCGGGCACGACCGATCCGTGCGCGTCGAGCATCCCCTGGAGCTCGAGCCGCTCCGCGATCGAGCCGGCCCGCTGGGCCATCGATCGCGAGACGAGGATCCTGTCGCTCGCCTGGTCGTAGCCGGCGTTGCCCGACAGCTCGGCATCGGCCACGACCGTGACCCGCTCGGGGTCGTCGAGCAGATCCACGACCTTGGTGTCGGCACCCATCGCGTGCATCACGTCCGCCACTGCGTTCAGGCCACGCTGCTCGCGGATGCGCGCATCCACGTCGGCGACCGCGCCTGCCGCGGCGCTGCCGAGCTGGCGCTCGTTCTGCTTCAGCTCCGCCCGCTGGTGCTCGAGCACGCCGATCGCTGCATCGCGTCCGCCGACGTGCGCGCCGTCGCGGCGCGTGCGGCTCGTTCGCGACGGTCCGATCACGCCGTCTCCGAACTGCGCGGACATGATCGCCTCGGCCGACTCCATCGGGGTCAGGTCGCTGCGTCCGGTGACCGCCTGTGCGAGCGCGGCGCCGTTCTCGATCGAGGGCATCTTCGAGGTGATCCGCCGCTTCGGCTTGGCATCCTGCTCGATCGCGGCGCGGTCCTCGCGCTCGAGCGCATCGGCAGTCCTGTTCGTGCGCGTGTCAGGGGTCGCGGTGGGGGTGGGCTCGCCGGTCGCGGCGTCGTCGTTCGACGGCGTCGACGGTCGACGCCTGCTCAGCGGTACGTGTTCGACGACTCGGGTGCTCGTCGGCGTGCTCACGCTGCCTGCGGCCATGCGCGGTTCCCCCTCCAACGGCATCCGGTGGCGGCAACGGCGTGTTTCGGCGCACGACGTCGACGGATGCCAGCTCCTGCAACAGCTCCACCGTACGACGGGTATCGAAATGACGCAACCACCAGTCGTGGCGGGCGTTTCCAGCACACCTTCCCGGGCAGGAAGCACGCATGACGACGACGACCGGCGAGATCACCGTGACATCCCCGTTCGATGGGCGCGAACTGGGCAGCGTGCCGTCGCACGACGAGGCGCACGTGCAGCGATGCATCGGCGTGGCGGAACACGCACGGTCGAGCAGCGTTCCGCAGCCCCACGAGCGAGCCGAGGTGCTCGAGCGGGCGGTCGTGCTGCTCGGCGAGCGCGCCGACGCGTTCGCGGAGTCGATCAGCGCGGAGGCCGGCAAGCCGATCACCATCGCGGCAGGCGAGGTCGAGCGAGCCATCGACACGCTCCGCTACGCGGCGATCGAGGCCCGAACGCTCGCCGGCGACGTGGTGCCGATGGCCGGCACCTCGGCGGGGGCCGGAACGGTCGGGATCACGCTGCGGCTCCCCGTGGGCGTCGTGGCCGCGATCACGCCGTTCAACTTCCCGCTCAACCTCGTCGTGCACAAGCTCGCACCCGCGATCGCCGCCGGGTGCCCGATCGTCCACAAGCCGGCGAGCGCCACACCGCTCACGAGCGTGCTGCTGCACGAGCTGCTGCGCGACGCCGGACAGGATCCCGACCGCCTGCACCTGGTCACCGGCAGCGGTCGCACGGTCGGCGACGCGCTCGTCGTGGATCCGCGCATCCGGCACATCAGCTTCACCGGATCGAGCGAGGTCGGGTGGGCGTTGCCCCGCCGCGCCCATCGGGCACGCGTCTCGCTCGAGCTGGGCAACTCCACCCCGCTGCTCGTGTTCGACGACGCCGACCTCGACGCCGCAGTCGACGCGGCGGCTCGCTTCGGATACGCGTTCGCCGGACAGTCGTGCATCGCGGTGCAGCGCCTGCTGGTGCAGCGGCCGGTGTACGACGACGTGGTGGAGCGCATGACGGAGGCGGTGTCGAAGATCGCGTTCGGCGACCCGTCCGACCCCGACGTGGCGTGCGGCCCGGTGATCGACTCCGACGCCCGCGACACGGTCCTCGCCCGCATCCGCGACGCGGTCGACGCCGGCGCCCGGCTCGTCACCGGTGGCGACCACGACGGCAACGTGATCGAGCCGGCCCTGCTCGTCGACGTCGATCCACGGCTCGACGTGTCGTGTGCCGAGCTGTTCGGACCCGCAGTGGTCATGACCCCGTTCGACGACGAGCCCGAGGCAGTCGCGCTCGCCAACGGCACCCCGTACGGCCTGCAGGCCGGGGTGTTCACCAGCAACGTCAGCCGCGCGATCCGCGTGGCCGAGCAGCTCGAGTTCGGCGGCGTGACGGTCAACGTTCCGCCGACGTTCCGCAGCGACCAGATGCCGTACGGCGGGACCAAGCAGTCCGGCAACACCAAGGAGGGCCCACGCTGGGCCGTCCGCGAGCTCACCGAGGAGCGCCTCGTGCTGCTCGGGCGTGGTTGATGCGCCCGCGAAGCGATAGCATCGGCCAATGACTTCAACCACCGCACCGACCGTCTCCTGGCTCCCCGACGCCGAAGCAACCGACGCGCACCGCGCGCTGCGCGCATGGGTGCGCGACTATCGCGACCTTGCAGCTGCCGCCCGGCTCGCCGGCTGGGACCAGCAGACTAAGCTGCCCCCGAAGGCACAGGCCGGTCGGGGCCGCACGCTCGGAGCGCTCAGCGCGGTGCTCCACGAGCGTGCCACGTCGTCCGAGCTCGACCGGCTGATCACCGCAGTGGAGGAGGTCGACCCGGACGGTCCCGAGGCACGCGTGATGCGCCGCTCGTTCGACCTGTCGACCAAGCTGCCAGCCGAGCACGTGCGCGAGACGAGCGAGGCGGCCAGCGCCGGCTACGTCGCATGGAACCAGGCGCGCGAGCGCGACGACTTCGAGTCGTTCCGCCCGCACCTCGAGCACCTGCTCGAGCTCGCGCAGCGCAGCGCCGACTACTACGGCTACGAGACCGAGCGCTACGACGCGCTGCACGACCTGTACGAGGAGGGCAGCCGCGCCGCCGACCTCGAGCCGATGTTCGAGGCGCTGCGCGAGCCGATCAACCGCCTGCTCGACGCGCAGCCGGAGCCCGACACCTCGATCCTCGAGCGTGACTGGGACATCGACGGCCAGGAGCGGTTCGGGCGCGAGGTCGTCGACCGCATGGGCTTCGACTTCGAGGCCGGCCGGCTCGATCCGACCGTGCACCCCTTCTGCAGCGGGATCGGCGAGTTCGACACGCGCCTCACGACCCGCTACGACCTCAACTGGCTGCCCTGCTCGCTCTTCGGCACGATCCACGAGGCAGGACACGGCATCTACGAGCAGTCGTTCGACCGGCTCGGCCTGCCGGCCACGCTCACCGACGCGCCCGGCCTGGGCATGCACGAGAGCCAGAGCCGCGGCTTCGAGAACGTGATCGGTCGCAGCCGACCGTTCTGGGAGTTCTGGTTCCCCCGCCTGCAGGAGACGTTCCCGGAGGCGACCGCCGGCGTGACGCTCGACCAGTTCGTCCGGCAGATCAACACCGGCAAGCGCTCGTTCATCCGCGTCGAGGCCGACGAGCTCAGCTACAACCTGCACCTTGCGGTGCGGTTCGAGCTCGAGCGCGCGATGGTCAACGGCGAGCTCGCGATCAAGGACCTACCCGAGGCGTGGAACGACACCTTCGAGCGCTGGTTCGGGCTGCGCCCGCCCAACGATCGCGAAGGCGTGCTGCAGGACGTGCACTGGTCGAGCGGCAGCTTCGGGTACTTCCCCACCTACACGCTCGGCAACGTCTACGCCGCGCAGTTCGACGAGGTCGCCAAGCAGCACCTCACCAACTGGGACGACCTGCTGCGCGCCGGCGACTACGCACCGATCCTCGCGTGGTTCGACGAGCACGTGTACCGACACGGCCCCGCATTCACCGGCCGCCAGCTCGTGGAGCGGATCACCGGCGGTCCGGTCGACGTGGCACCGCTGGTGCGCTACCTCGAGTCTCGTTTCGGACAGTAGCCCTGGTCGGCTGAACCCGTTCACGAACCGTCCCCGACAAACGGGCGGGAGGACGACGGGTCGTGGACATCGGCGTGGCAACGGGAATCGGACTGGGCGTGGCCGGCATCGGCAGCTGCGCCGTGCTCGATCGCATCATCGACGTGACCGCGCACGACCACTCGACGCTGGCCTACCGCGCCGGCGGAGTGCCGACGCGGGCACTCGCCTTCGGTGCGCTCGCGCTCGCCGGCGCCGGCCTGCTCGCACGCACCAGCGACTCGACCCGTGACTACTCCACGCCCCTCCTCAAGATGGCCGCCGGCGCAGGAGCCGCATACGCCGCCACCATGGCGGTCCGGCTCGGCTGGGGCCTCACCGTCGCACCGGCACAGGCCGGCTGGAAGCCCGGCATGCGGGCGCTCCCGCACATGCGACTCGGCGACATCGCCGCCAACGCGATCGACCGGACCCGGATGATGGGCACGGACCCCGACCTGGCGCACTGGCCGATCTTCGACCTCGTCTCCCGCGTGCAGGGGCACGGTCACCTCGTCGACCGCGCGAGCGAGTTCGTGCCGGTGCTGCGCTGACGCTCGGTCAGCCGGCCGGGTCGACGTTGCGCCGGAGCGAGATGCGAACCGGATCCTCGACCCAGCCGAGCCGCTCGTTGAGCCGGCACACCGGCTCGTTCGACTCGTGGTTCATCGTCTGCAGGCGACGCAGCCCGACACGCCCCGCGAGCGCGACCGCCTGTCGCTTCGCGTGCGCCGCGAGACCCTCGCCCCGCCGCTCGCGGTCGACCGCGAGGAACTCCACCCACGCGCGATCGGATCCCGCGGCAAGCCGCTCGAGCTCGACCATCGCCAGCACGTGGTCGTCGTCGTCATGCAGCACGAGGAGCAGGTCGCGCCCGAGGATCGGCGAGCCGTCGATGTCGCGCAGCCATTCGTCGAGCGTCTCGTCCGGCCGAGGAAAGTCGCCCGGCGTGTCGGCGAGCCCCTCTCGGAAGACCCGGAACATACCGTCGGTGAGATCGGGGCGCTCGGCGAGCGTCGACGCATGCAGTCCGTCGGGCAGCGTCGGCACAGCCGCTTCCGGATCGACGTCTGCATGAAAGCGCCGCCAGCGCTCGTGCTCGACGAATCCGTGCCGCTCGACGAGCGCCTGCATCGGCCGCGAGCGGTCGAGCACGCCACCACACCGCAGCCCACGCACCCCGGCACGCCGTGACCGGTCGCACGCAAGGTCGATCAGGTCGCCGAGCAGCGGCTCGCCCGGATCCTCACGGCAGTGGATCGACAGGAAGCAGCCACCGTCGCCCGAACCGTCGCCCAGCGTCATCAGCTTCGCGGCCATGCGCCCGTCGCGCGACGCGACGTACAGCAGCTCGCCGGGGAACCGGTGCAGCAGGTCGATCAGGTCGATGCGTGCCTTGGGCGCAAGCTCCGGGTCACTGAGACCGCGAATCCACAGGAACCGCTCGCAGTCCATGCCGTTGCCGGCCACGTCGAGCAGGTCGAGCGATGGCGGGACGACGACGATCGCGTCGCTCATCCTGCGTGCACCGCCGCGTAGTGGTGCCAGAACGCGATGCTCGTCTCCACGCCCAGGTGCAGCTGGCGCAGCGAGAACTTCTCGTTGGGGGAGTGCAGCCGGTCGTCGGGCAGGCCGAAGCCCATCAGCACGGTCGGTGCGCCGAGCTCCTCGGTGAAGGTCGCCACGACCGGGATCGACCCGCCCTCGCGCGTGTAGACCGGCTCGCGACCGAACGTCGCGGCGAGCGCGCTGGTCGCCGCCTGCATCGCAGGGTTGGAGGTGTCGACGAGCACCGGACGACCGCCGTGCAGCGGCTCGACGGTGACGGATTCCACGCCGGGCATGTCGGCCGCCAGCTGCCGCAGGTGCTGCTCGAGCAGCTCACCGATCCGGCGCCAGTCCTGGTCGGCCACGAGGCGCATGGAGATCTTCGCGTGCGCGGTGGCCGGCAGCACCGTCTTGGCACCAGGCTCGATGTAGCCGCTCCACATCCCGTTGACCTCGAACGTCGGGCGCGCGCCGACCTGCTCGTAGACCGTCCAGCCCGACTCGCCCCACGTCTCGGTGACACCGGCCTCGTCACGGAACGCCGCGTCGTCGAACCCGACCCGCTCGAGCTGCGCGCGCTCCTCGGGCGACGGGTCGCGAACGTCGTCGTAGAAGCCCGGGATCGTGATCCGACCGTCGGCGTCCTTGCAGGCGGCGATCAGGTTCGCAAGCGCCTCGGCCGGGTTGCGGATCGCGCCGCCGTAGGTGCCGGAGTGCAGGTCCACGGCGGGTCCCTGCACGGTGACCTCGCAGTACGCCATCCCGCGCAGGCTCGCCACGATCGACGGCTGCTCGGCGCTCAGCATGTGCGTGTCGCTCACGAGCACGGTGTCGCACGCGAGGCGCTCGCGCTCGCGCGCCACGAACGCATCCAGGTGCTCGCTGCCCGACTCCTCCTCGCCCTCGAAGATCACCTTCACGTTCACCGGGAGCGTGCCGCCGTCAGCGAGCATCGCGCGCAGCGCGGCGACGTGGATCCACAGCTGGCCCTTGTCGTCGGCAGCGCCGCGCGCGTACACCGACCCGTCGCGCACGGTCGGCTCGAACGGAGGCGTCTCCCAGAGGCCGAGCGGCTCGGGCGGCTGCACGTCGTAGTGGCCGTAGACGAGCACCGTCGGCGCGTCGTCGCCCGCGTGCAGCCAGTCGGCGTACACGCATGGAAGCCCGCCGGTCTCGAGCACCTCGGCATGCTCAAGGCCGGCATCCGCGAGCTCGTCGCGCAGGAACGCGGCCGCGGCGCGGCAGTCGTCGGCGTGCTCGACCTTCGTCGATACGCTCGGGATCCGCAGAAGGTCGAACAGGCGCTGCTCGGTGCGCTCCCGATCGGCACGTGCGCGCGCGACTGCGTCGGCAGTGCGCGGATCGTCTGCAGGGGCGGTGGGCGTGGCGGTGGCTGCGTCGAGGGTCATGCCCGCAAACCTACACCCCCATGGTTCGCGGGCGAGCGCCGACAGCGAGCGATCCGCCACGCTCGACGAGGCGGTGTGGGATGCCGAATGCTCAGCGACGCTCGACGATGCAGCGCGTCACCGCGTCGGCGTGGCGCGCCCAGAGCTCGGGCATCGGCGCGAGCTCGAACTCGTAGGTGACCGCGATCGCGTCGGCCTCGTGACACCATCGCGCCGAGTCCCCGTTGGTCGGCGAGTCCAGCTCGCGACGTACCGGGATTCCCGTCGGCTCCGCGAGGTGCTCTGCGGACGGCACCGCAGCCTCGCTGAACGCGATCACGCACTCGAGCGGCGTGTGCAGGTCGATCACCAGCTCCGGCCGCACCCGCTCGATCAGCTCGATGATCGCGCGCGTCTCCGGCTCGCTGCCCGGCTCGCTGCCAGGCGACGACAGCTGCGTGCGACGCTCGCTCGTGCGCGTGGTGGTGGTCGGCCAGTACGTGGGTGAGGGCTCGGGCTTCCACGTCGAGCACGGGAAGTTGCGGTTGAGGTCCACGCCGCGCGCGTTCTGGCGCGTGCCGGCGAGCACGCCGTCGGGATTGAGCACCGGAACCACCACTGCGCACGCATCTCGTGCGCAGACCTGTCGGAGCGCCTGGTGCGCGGCCTGCATCGTGACCGCCTCCTCGCCGTGGATCGCGGCCCACACGACGCGGGTCGGCGAATTGGTCGTCGGCCACCAGGCGACGAGGGGAATCCCGAGCGCCGAGGTGCCGAACTGCTCGGCGCGCCAGCCGTTCGCCTCGGCGAGCGCCGCGACATGGACGGGTGCCAGTCCCGAGTCGGTCGTGCAGCCTGCCGGCAGCGAGTGGTCTGCGACGTTCACGCGGCGCACTGCGCTACTCGCCGAGCCGGCGGATGCGCTTCACGTAGCTGGTGCGTCCGTGCTCGTCGGAGGAGCCGGATCCGTTGCTGCGACCGCCGCGTCCACGAGTGCCGTCGTTGCCGCGTTCGGCGGCCTCCTGCTTCATGGTCGCTTCCATCTGGCGGAACGAGCTGCTGAGCCGGGATCGGCAGTACCTGCAGCGCTCGCCCACGCCGCCGCACGTGCACTGGCTCATCCCCGAGGTGATCTCGATCAGCCGGCCACCCTCGGTGAAGCGGCGAACGTCGCTGCTCGACACGCCCGTCTCACGTGCAATCTCGCCGAGCGCTGCGCCGTCGTTCTCGATCAGGTACTCGCGGACGAGCTGGAAGCGGTTCTCCTCGACCAGCGAGCACTGCGTGCACAGGCGCATCGACGCGCGCGGAAACAGCTTCCCGCACGCGTTGCAGGTATCGATGGAAGGCTTGTGAGCTGGTGCTGCCATTTCGTAAGGGTCGACGGGGTCGTCGCGCTGCACATCGGCACCCGTCGCGGCGAGCTTGAGCACCACCTGCGAACGATTCGTTCCGCGAAATACTGTTTGGTCGATCCCGTGCCGGCAATGCTCGAGACACAGCCCTCCCACGAACCGGCCCAGGAGCATCCCATGGCGCCCGAGCATCGCATCGAATCCGCACCTCCGGTCGAGTCGACGTTCGTGCACGTGGAGGAGCTGCACGGACGCATCGTGCACGGCCGGGACGGCGACCGGATCGGCACGGTCCGCGATGTCTCGCTCGACGACGACGGGCGACTCGTCGCGATCAGGATCGACGATCGCTGGATGCTCGGTCCGAGCTGGCATGTCACTGCAGCCGGCTTGCGGATCGACCACGAGCTCGTGTACGTCGACGCCACCCGATCCGAGCTCCAGCTGATCGAGAAGGAGCGACGACGAGCGCAGTACGAGCGCGACGGCCAGCCTGCCAGCCCGCGCGCCCGTCTGGGCGTCCTGTTCGGTGCGCTGGCGGCGACCGGGGCGCTGCTCGCGATGGGCGGGCTGCTCGCGACCGAGATCGGCGGTGCATACGCATCGCAGTGGGGGAGGGCGGCGGTGGCCGCTGCACTCGTGACCATGTTGGCGTCGGCCGTCATGGGCGGCCTGATCGGCGTTGCATGGCACCGACGGATCGATCGGGGGCGCGTCGACGAGGTCGACGCGGCGCCCGGCGCGATCAGCGTTGCAGGCATGGTGGGCACGCCCGTAGCGCCGCAGCCGGTCGGCCCGACCATCGTGGATTCACGCAGTCGGGCTGCCCGGTCGACCCGTCGCCCCCGTCGTTGATCAGCCGGCGGCGATCGACGATGTGCCGATGTCGCGTCGTGCCGCTACCGCCGCAGCGGGCGCCGGCGACAGGGCTGCGGCACGATCGAGCCCGACGAGCAGGTCCGCCCACAGGTCGTCGACGTCCTCGAGCCCGACGCTGATCCGCACGAGCGACTCGCCGACGCCGCTCGATTCACGGCTGGCCTCGTCGACCACGCGATGGGTCAGCGAGGCCGGGTGCTGGATGAGCGTATCGGTCGAGCCGAGGCTCACGGCGTGGGTCGCGAGGCGAACGGAGTCGAGCACCGCGCGGGCCGCATCGAATCCAGCCTCCAGCTCGAACGCCACCATCGCGCCCGGCCCCGACATCTGTCGTCCCACGAGGCCGAGCGAGTCGGTGCCCGGCAGCGACGCGTGGTGCACGACGGTCACTGCAGGGTGCAGCGCGAGGCGGCTGGCCAGCTCGGTGGCGGTCTGCTGCATCGCGCGGACGCGGATCGGTAACGTGGCCAGGCCGCGGTGCAGCAGGTACGCCGCCATCGGATGCAGCACCGCACCGGTCGCGATCCGGATCCCGCGCAGGCGACGCGCAGTCTCCTCGTCGCACGCCACGACTCCGCCCATCGCGTCGCCGTGCCCGCCGATGAACTTGGTCGCGCTGTGGATCACGATCGACGCACCGAGCTTGATCGGCTGCTGCAGCGCGCTCGTCGCGAACGTGTTGTCGACCGCCACCGGGACGTCGCCGGCCGCGGCGGCGACCGCGGCGATGTCAACGAGCGTCGAGGTCGGGTTCTGTGGCGTCTCAAGCAGCACGAGGCCGGTATCGGGCCGGATCGCGGCTGCCACATCGGACGGCTCGGCCCACGTGACGTCGAGCCCGAGCAGCTCGCTTGCGAGCAGGTGATCGGTGCCGCCGTAGAGCGGACGCACCGCCACCACGTGACGCCGGTCGGCCTCGAGCGACATCAGCAGCGCGGTGATCGCGCCCATTCCCGAGGCGAACGAAACGGCAGCCTCGGCGCCTTCGAGCTCGGCCATCGCCTCCTCGAAGCGGGCGACCGTCGGATTGTGCAGGCGCGCATAGATCGGCGAGCCCGAGGGCTGCTCGCCGGCAGCCCAGGCATCGAGCTGTGCGCCGGCGCCGTCGAGGTCGGGAACGGGGTAGGTCGTCGACAGGTCGAGTGGCAGCGCATGCACGCCCAGGTCACGCAGGTCGTGCCGGCCCGCGTGGACTGCACGGGTTCCCTGGCCCATCGTCGTCGAGTCGTCGCGGCGTCCCTCTCGCATCCCATGTCTCCCGTCGCTTGTACTGCGAATCTCCCTCACTGTACGCGCAGGTTCGGATGAAACGAAATCACGCGATACAATGTGCGGCATATGAACGATATCGATGAAATTGATGCGGTTGATCAACGGATCTTGGGCGTGCTACAGGACGATGCACGGATCACGAATCGCGATCTGGCTGCTCGCGTCGGCCTCAGTCCGTCGGCGTGTCTCGCGCGCGTGCGCGCGCTGCGCGAGCGCGGGATCATCGTGGGATTCGCTGCAGAGCTCGACCTGGCACGGCTCGGCCGCCCGCTGCAGGCGCTCGTCGCGATCCGCCTGCACACGCATGCGCGCGAGGTGCTCGACCGGTTCGTGGCCGACATGGTGGCGCTCGAGGAGACGCTCGACCTCTTCCACGTGACCGGGGAGTCCGACTACCTGCTCCACGTCGCGGTTGCCGATCCCGAGCACCTACGCGACGTGGTGCTCGACCACCTCACCGTTCGCCCCGAGGTGGCACAGGTCACCACGTCGATCATGTTCGAGCACCACCGCTCGCGCCCACAGCCGTTGCGGGGTGCAGCGACGCTGCGCGGGCGGCGTCGGTAGCGCCGGCCGTCGAACGGATCGACCCGACCGTAAGAGGACGCGCCATGCGCCTACCGTCGTCCCGGTTCGCTTGAGTACCTGCCGGTTCCCGCTGCGCCCGACCCACGCGCCTGACCTGGCCGGCGCCGGGATCAGGACTCGCGCGGGATCGTGAACTCGAACCTCGCGCCACCGCCCGCGTGATTGCAGGCGCTGATCGTGCCGCCATGCTGGTCGACGATCGCGGCGACGATCGCAAGCCCCAGGCCGCTGCCGCCGTCGTGCGCTTCGGCGCCGCGCCGCCATGGCTCGAACAGCAGGTCGACGGTGTCGCTCGGGATTCCCGGACCGTCGTCGTCCACCTGGAATGTCCAACCGGTCGTGGACTGCGTACATCGAACCGTGACTCGGGCGAACGCGTCGCTGCCGCGACCGATCGTGCCGTGCACGGCTGCGTTGTCGAACAGGTTGGCAAACACGCGCCGGATGCTCGCCTCGTGCGCGGTGATCGTCTTGGGAACGTCCTCGATCACGAGCACGATCCCGGGGATGTCGCGCGCCACGTCGCGGAGCAGCGGCGTGAGCTGCAGCGTCGACACGGGTGGTCGCCGGTCGCCCGCCTGCGAGAGCTCGAGCACGCCCTGGATGGTCAGCTCTGCACGCCATCCGAGCTCGTTGATGCGCTCCGCGTAGCCTCGCGCGGACCGTACGGACTTGGGGCCGGGGTCGTCGGATTCGAGCCGCTCCGCCGCGAGCGTTGCCAAGCCGCAGATCGACGTGAGCGGCGTGCGCAGGTCATGCGCGAGCGCGGCCTGGGATGCTCGCAGCGAGTAGGTCGCCCGGCGCGCCGTGTGGACCTGCTCGCGAAGCACCGCGACCAGCGGCCTGATCATCGCCACGACCAGTGTCATCACTGCCAGCGTGGTGAGCGAGGCCCACGGATCGCCCTGGTCGGGCAGGCCGTCGAGGAGTAGCTCGGCGGGTGCCAGCACGATCGCGTACAGTGCGACGAGTCCTGCCACGACGTCGCCGGTGTCGGCGTACATCGACAGCCAGACGAGCGGCGGGAGCGCCACGATCGCGGTGGCCGAACCGAATCCGCCCGCGCTCGCCGACCACAGCCACGATGCCAGCACCGTGACGATCGGCATCGAGGGCTCGAGCCATCGCGGCAATCGGGCCCACGGAATCACGTTCGCTGCGATGTTGGCGAGCACGATGATCGCAATCGCCGTGATGAACGTGTCGTGCGCCGCCGCCGGCGTGGCCTGCCACGACAGTGCGATCGCGATCGGGAACACGATCAGCATCATCCGTGCACGCACCGACTGGGAGTTGTCGCGATGCATCATCAGCTCGCGCTCGTACGGGCGAGGTGGTGGAGTGCGCCGCAGCTGCGGCGGTGCGACGTTGCTGCCGGCGTCGGTCATTCCGGCGATCCTACGTGTCGAGCGGATCGATCAGCGAATGATCAGGTCGGCACCGCGACAGTCGTCGCTGCGATTCGATGCGCTCGTGGCCCCGTCCTCGACGTCGATGCAGATCTCCTGGTCGAACAGCTCGATCCGGCCGTGGCCGTCGGAGAGGCTTCGGATCTGGTGCGACGACGTTGCCGGAATCGCGTTCACGCCGATCACCGCGAGCACGAACGACACGACGAGCGTCGCGCTCAGCACGGCCGCCGAACCGCTCCGCATGCCCCGGTGCGCGGGGCGTGTGAGCCACGCCAGCACGCGTTCGACCGCGAGCAGCATCGATACCGGGATCCATGCGAGGCACGTGAGCCAGAGGCCAACGAGCCAGGTGCTCGTGCCCTGGTCGAACAGGTCCATGAGCTCGCCGCCGTCGATGAACAGCCACGACATGGCAAACGCCCATGCAGCGAGCAGCGTGAGGATCAGGATCAGCATCACCCATCGCACGACGTGACCGAGCACGAGTGCGAAGCGTCCGAGTCGCGAGCCCAGGCGCGTCAGCGCCGGGCCCGCATCGACCCGCGCGCGGGCACGCATCTCCTCGGCCGTGATCCCCGAGCCTCGCGCCTCCGCGCGCTGCTCCGCGGTGACCGCCTCCGGCACGAGCAGCCACATCGCCACGTACACGAGCAGCATCGCGCCGCTGGTCAGCAGCGTGAGCACCACGAACAGCACGCGCACGACGGTCACGTCCACGTTCAGGTACGCGCCGAGCCCAGCGCACACGCCGCCGAGCTTTGCGTCCTCGCGATCGGTGAGGCGGTAGAGGCGTCGGTCGCGGAGCGGCACGTCGGTTCGGGGCAGCTGGGTGGTCGTCGCGCCTTCATCGCCGGCCGCCGCCTGCTGGTCGTCTGCCGCGTCGGTCGCCGGCTCGACCGTGCCGAGCGCCGCGAGGATCTCGTCGACCTGCTGCGCCGAGACGACGTCGCGCTCGCCGGGCGCTGCAGTGGCGGCGCGGTCGGCGATCGCGCGCTCGAAGTCGAGCAGGATCTCGTCGCGGTCGGGGTCTGCGGCCAGCCGGGTACGGGCGTCGTCGAGCCACGCGGCGAGCGCATCTGCGCCGGCCTCGTCGACATGCCAGGCTCGTCCGGCGAGGTTCACGATGGTGACGCGGTTCATCGGGGGGCTCCCAACGCTTCGAGGGTGGTGTCGAGCTCGCGCCAGTACTCGGCGAGCTGCGTGCGACGCGCTGCGCCGGCTTCGGTCAGGTGGTGGTACTTGCGAGGTGGGCCGGAGTCGGACTCCTCCCACTCGTGCTCGAGCAGGCCGTCGCGACGCAGCTTCCCGAGCAGGGGGTACAGCGTTCCCTCCTGCGTGGCGAACGGGGTCGACGACAGGCGCTCCAGGATCTCCGCGGCGTAGAGGCGCCCCGGCTGCAGCACGGTGAGCACGGCGAGCTCGAGGAGGCCCCGGCGGATGCGTGTGAAGGGATCGGGTTCAGTCATTGCAGGTACCTTTATATCACAAGGTACTGGCTCGTGCAACTCGCGGGGATCCGATGGGGTGGACGCGCCTCGCGCCACGCTGCTACGATGTGCAGCGCCTTGCCGGTCCCCAACCCGCCGGCGAGGCCGTTTGCGCGATTAGCTCAGTGGGAGAGCACCGCCTTGACATGGCGGGGGTCGCTGGTTCAATCCCAGCATCGCGCACTACGGAAAAGGCCTCCAGACGGAGGCCTTTTCCCGTCTGTACGGCAGTGACCTTTTCCTGAGAGTGGTCACACCATGGGCACCATCGGTTCACTTCTTCACGCCGCGCGGCCGCGGTTGCAGCCGCGACGCTGAGCTCGCCACGCGGGCCACGTGAGAGGAGATGGGATCGACTTCGGCAGGCCGTGGATCCCGTAGAGACGTGCGGGGCTGCTGATGCGTAGGCTGTTGGCATGGTCCCGGTACATCCATTCGAGCGGCTCGTACAGCTACGCAGTGAGTTGGAGCGTGTGTGGGATGCGCGGACGAGCACGGACCCGGATGGTTGGTGTCCCGGAAACCCGGCACGCGGACAATGTACGGTGGCGGTGCTGCTGGTCCAGGACGAGTTCGGGGGGCGTATCTTGCGTGGCCTCGTTGGAGGCTTGTCGCATTTCTGGAACGAGCTTCCGGATGGACGCGAGGTTGACCTGACCCGCGACCAGTTCGGTGTCTGGTCGGTGGATGATGTCGAGGAGCGCACTCGCGAATACGTACTCGCGACCACTCGCGAAGACGGTGTCATCACCTGTGACCGCTACGCCGAAGTCGTCGGCCGTCTCGTCGCCTTGCGGTCGGAACGGGTGTCGGTGACCTGAGCGGAAACCGGTTCGACCCCGTGCTGACACATCATGCCCGGGACACCCAAGGGCCGATCGCGTACAACGGCACGTTGATCATGTCCTGCTGGGCACGGTAGTCGGACAGCGAGAATCGCAGCGCCTGGTCGGGACCGAAGCGGTCGATGTAGCTGCGCAGGCTCTTGGAGCGGAGGTTCTCCTCGGCCTTCACTTCGATCGGGACGAGGTTGCCTGATCGCTCGATGGCGAAGTCGACCTCGGCCGTGGGTTTCTCGGGGGTCCAGTACATCGGGGCCTCGTCCCGTGCTGCGACGACCTGCTGGAGCACGTACTGCTCGGTGAGTGCGCCCTTGAACTCCTCGAAGACGGCGGAGCCTCCCAGCAGCGCCGATGCGTCCAGTCCGGAGAGGGCGCCGAGCAGTCCGACGTCGTGCAGGTACAGTTTGAAGATCCGTGCGTCCTCGTAAGTCCTCGCCGGGTGCGCCGGCTTGGTGAAGCGTGTCACCCGATGAACGAGCCCGGCATCGACGAGCCATTGGATCGCATCTTCGAACTGGCGAGCACGCCCACCCTCGCGAACGCGACCGAAGACGAAGCGCCGTTGCTCGCGGGCGAGCTGTGCGGGAAGCGAATCCCAGACCTGCGCGATGCGTCGGCTCGTCCCGGCGTCCGCGTACTTGGCGAAGTCGGCCTGGTACCCGCGCAGGATCTCGAGGTGCACCGAGCGAACGTCGTCGAGCGACCCACCATCCGCGTGACATGCGACGGCCTCGGGCATCCCGCCGACGAACAGGTACTGCCGCAGCAGCTCGACGAGTCGATCGCGGAACGAACCGATCATGGCCCAGTCCTGCTGCGGCACGAGTTCGGCGAGCGGCGCTTCGCCAAGGCCGCGAAGGAACTCGTCGAAATCCATCGGGTGGAGATCGAGGAAGTTGACCTTGCCAACCGGAAAGGAGCCGTCGTCTCCAACCGCAACTCCGAGCAGCGAACCGGCGGCGGCAAGATGGATGTCGGGTCGCTGCTCCGCGAAGTACTTGAGCGACGTCACTGCCGCCGGCACATCCTGGATCTCGTCGATGACGACCAGCGTCGTGGCGGGATCGATCGTAGACCTCGACGCGATCTCGAGCCCGCGCAGGATCCGATCGGGATCGAGGTCGCCGTCGAAGATCGCGGCGACTGATCGGTCTCGCTGGCAATTGACGGCGACCACGCGCTCGTACGAGGTGCGCCCGAACTCCTCCAGAAGCCAGGTCTTGCCGACCTGACGCGCGCCACGCACGACGAGTGGCTTGCGCCCGGGAGCGTCTTTCCAGCGCCGGAGCTTGTCGATGGCGTTCCGTCTCATGCTTCCATCGTAGCACATTGTTCCGCGGAAAAGTTGTCAATCGTCGCACGTTATTCCGTGGAACAATCGTCACCGGATTCGCGAAGCACTGTGGATCTCAAGCCCGCTCGCAGGTTCGAATCAGGGCCCGCGTGATGCGTGTCGCTGGTCCAATCCCAGCATCGCGCACTGGAAGGCCTCCGCATCGCGAGGGCCTTCGTCGTCAGTGGTCGCGCGTGCGCTCGCGCCGAGTGCGTTCCACAGCGGGAATCGCCACCACTTCATTCGCGATACGCTTGCGAGCCAGGCGCCCGCCACACGCAGGCCGGCAGACCAGCGCGCCAGGAACACCGCCTTGCCGCCGTGCCGCTCGAAGAATTCCTCTCCCGCACCGAGGCGAAACGAGTGCCCCGAAACGACCGGGTCCGGTCGTGAGGCTCGACCGTCGTCGCGCCGGGAGATTGCCGGGTCGTCCTACCAGTCGCCGACGCGGTAGTCCTTGAGGAACACGCCGTGCAGGTCCTCGCCGGCCTCGCCACGCACGATCGGGTCGTACACGCGCGCGGCGCCGTCGACGAGGTCGAGCGGCGCATGGAACCCGTCAGCCGCGAGTCGCAGCTTGTCGGGATGCGGGCGCTCGTCGGTGATCCAGCCGGTATCGACCGCGGTCATGAGGATCCGGTCGGACTCGAACAACTCCTGCGCGCTGGTTCGGGTCAGCATGTTGAGCGCGGCCTTCGCCATGTTCGTGTGCGGGTGACCTGCGCCCTTGTAGCCGCGTCCGAACACGCCCTCCATCGCGGAGACGTTCACTACGTAGCTGCGCTCGCTCGGCGCCGCCTTCGCGGCCGCGGCCAGCTGTGGACGCAGCCGGCTCAGCAGGATGAACGGTGCGGTCTGGTTGCACAGCTGCACCTCGAGCAGCTCGATCGGGTCGACCTCTTCCACGGTCTGCACCCAGCTGTTGGCGTCGACCACGTCGGGCACGAGCCCGCCGGCATCGATCGCGCGCCCCTGATCGACCAGGTCGAACGTCGCCGACCGCGCCGTGGTCGCCAGCTGCGCGAGCGCGTGCGGGGTGGGCGCCCAGTGTGCGACCGCACCCGCGGCATCCTCGCTCGCGCCGGGCAGCATCAGGCCGTCGTCGCGCTGGAACGTCACCAGCTCGGGCCGCGTGCCTGCAGGCAGCGGCTCGCGCTCGGCCGCCACGAGCGGTGCATACGCCTGCGGCGTTCGACGCACGGTCTGTGCGGCGTTGTTCACGATGATGTCGAGCGGGCCCAGCGCCGCCACGTCGTCGGCGAGTGCCACGACCTGTGCCGGGTCGCGCAGGTCGAGACCGACGACCCGCAGGCGGTCGATCCAGTCGGCGCTGTCGTCGACCTGCATGAACCGCCGCGCCGCGTCGTTCGGGAACCGCGTGGTGATCGTGAGGTGTGCGCCGTCGCGCAGCAGGCGCAGCGCGATGTACATCCCGATCTTCGCGCGCCCGCCCGTGAGCAGTGCTCGACGACCGGTCAGGTCGCAGCGTGCATCGCGCTTGCCGTGGCTGAACGCCGCGCACGCCGGACACAGCTGGTGGTAGAAGGCGTCGACCTGCGTGTAGCGCTCCTTGCACATGTAGCAGCCACGCGGCTGCTTGAGGTGCCCGGCGATTGCGCCCGGGGCGGAGGAGACCAGCGGGATGCCCGCGGTCTCGTCGTCGATCCTGCCGGGGGCGCCGGTTGCGGTGAGCTCGGTCACCGCCGTGTCGTGTGCGAGCACCTCGGCGCGCTTCTCGGCGCGTCGTCGCTCCTTCACCGTCTTGTAGACGCCGGCGACGAGGTGCCGCAGCTCGACGTAGTCGGGATGGTCGACGGGAAGGGCCTCGACCTCGGCGATCAGCTCGCGCAGCCCGCGCATGCGCGCAGGCGCAATTCGCTCGTGGTGTTCGGTGGTGGTCGGGCCGGCCGTCATCGTCCGCGGAGTCTATCGGCCCGCGGCCGTCGACCCGGCGGTCGACGTCGACCAGCGCGCGGCGCTCAGGAGCCGTTCACACGGGCGGCGTCGGCGACGCCTGCCTCGAGCAGCGCAGCGAGGTCGTCGTCGTCGATCATCCGTGCGATTCGATCGAGCTCGTCGCGCAGCGCTGTGATCGCGTCGCGCACGTTCGACGTGTTGGTCGCGAGGATGTCGCTCCACATGGCCGTGCTGCCGCGCGCCAGGCGGGTGGCGCTCGCAAAGCCGGTTGCGGCGAGCAGCGCCACGTCGCCATCGGTCTGATCGTCGGCGCTCGCGGCGACCCGTGCGAGCGCCTGGGCCGCGACGTAGGGGAGGTGGCTTGCGGTGGCGACCGCGCGGTCATGCGCATCGCGGTCGAGCTTCACCGGGTTGGCGTCGACGGCGCGGGCGAGCGTGCGCACCAGCTCGATCGCATGCTCGTCGGTATGGCGCGTGGGGCAGAGCGCCCACGTCGCGTCCTCGAACAGGTCGGCGGAGGCAGCGCCCGGCCCGGACTGCTCGCGCCCACACATGGGATGCCCGCCCACGCTGCGGACGCCGACCTGGTCGAACGCGCGGCACAGCTCCCCCTTGGTGGAGCCCACGTCGGTGAGCACTGCGTCTGCGCGCATCGCATCCGCCACGAGCGGCGTGAGCTCGATCGCGCTGCGCACCGGCACCGCAAGCACCACCAGGTCGGCGCGCGCCACCGTGGCCGCGAGGTCCTCGCTGGTCTCATCCACGGCGCCCAGCTCCAGCGATCGGCTCGCCGCGACCCGCTTCGCGTCCACGCCGAGCCGTCGCGCACACCGCCTCTCGAGCGCCAGCCCGAGCGAGCTGCCCATCAGGCCGAGCCCGACGATCGCGACGGTCGCGTCACGCAACAGCCCGGGCTGGCTCACTCGCCGCCTCGCGGAGCACCGCCGAGCCCGAACGAGTCGCTCGGCGAGCTGGTGAGCAGCACGTCGGTGCCGCGGTGGTAGACGTGCTCGATCTCGCGCTGCGTGCGCGTGGTGTTCCACTGCACGAGCACGCGGATGCAGCGGCCCGGGGCGCCCGGCTTGGCCATCTCGACCGCTCCGAGCAGCGGCACCGAATCCCAGCCCATGTGCCGGACCGCCTCCGCAGGGAACGATGCAGTGAGGTCGGGAGTGGTGGTGAAGAGCACGCACGCCACGTCGAGCGGATCGATGTCGTTGCGCTCTGCCATCTCGAGCACCAGCTCGCGGATCGCGTCACGGATCGCGTCGGCCGTGTTGTCGGCTGCGATCGTGGCGCCGCGCACGCCGCGACACGCGGTCGCACGCTGCAGCGGCGCAGCCGCCTGCGCGGAGGATTCCTGCTGGTCATCGGGTCGCTCGGTCATCGCAGCGAGACTACCGGCTCATGCAGCCGATGTGCCTCGAGCAGCAGGTCGGCGACCTGGTCGTGGGACGGAATGCGGCCTGCGATCACACGGGCGGCAGCCGCAAGCTGCAGCTCCGCATTCTGGCGCATCGATTCGCCGCCCCAGCGCAGCGCCTTCTGGATCTGCGGGGGCACCTCACCGAGCTCGAACCCACCGGGCGAGCGCACCTGCAGGTCGACCTTCGTGCGCGAGGCGACGATGCGGATCGTGGCCCCTTCCCACACGTTCGTCACGTCCGCATGCACCCGATGCAGGCGGACCGGCTGCGGCTTGCGCCGCGACCGCCGCTGGTCGCTCCGGCGCAGTGTCGGCAGCGTACGGGTCTTGAACGAGCCGCGCCGCGCGCTGCGCAGCGCGCCGAGCGTGGGGCGCCATGCATCCTGCGCCCCGGCAAGCGTGGAGGCCGCGGTCCACTCGACGAGCGCGAGCGCGTCCTGCAGCTCGTCGCCAAGGGGCTGGTGGTAGCCCACGACCGGCATCGACTCCGGTCGCCCATCGGTGTAGACATCGATCGATCGATGCGTTCGGAGGCGGTCCAAGGGGTCGGTCGATGCCCACCCTCGCCATCGCCAGATGGTTTCGGGCGCGGCGACGCTGACGTCTACATGACGTACGACAAAGCGTGATCCCGATCCCCGTGCCTCCATGCCACGCACGGTAGACGGTCGATCGGATGCAGTCGTTCGACGACCGGCCAGAATCGCCTCGTCATGAGCCCGTCGCGGCCTGCGCGGCCTGCGTGCGTGGTGCGCGAAGCTGCTCCATGCCGAGCCGCGCGTGCGGCATCGACAGGTCGACCGCGCCGTCCCTGATCGGCGTCGGGAACCCGGGCGCATCGGGGACGTGTACCCGCAGCACCGGGGCGCCCGCCGCGTCGCGAACCGGCGTGCGACCATCGGTCGCCACCCGTGCCACGTCCGCCCACGTCGACGCGCGCGGTGCCGCATCGATCCGATCCATGACCACGGCCTGCCCGGCACCGATCGCATCCAGCACCGCTGCCCGCAGCCTCGCCTCGCCCGTCTGCTCGTCGATGCCGGCCCGTGCGTGCTCGACCGCGAGCCGAGCACCGATCGACTGTCCCAGCACGTTGTTGTGCACGTCCATGTCGCCGGAGTAGCGCGCATGGATCGGCGAGTACGCCGCCAGCCACGAGTCGCGCTCGTGCGCATCGCCCGCGCCCTGCAGGAACGCGCCTGCCGCGTCGGCGCTCGCACCCCGCTCGCGCATCAGCCGATACACGATCGCCGCCGACCCGTACGTGTGCCGGAACGCATCCGGCCCGTTGTCGTAGCCGATCCGCAGCTTCTTCCCGAACTGCCGCTCGCCCGCGTGGAACATCCGGTTCTCCCACTCGCGCGCCTCGGCCTCGGTGCGGTATGCGGTGAGCACCCAGCCCGCCCGGGACGGGTGGGTCGCCAGCTGCCTGAGCCCCCACGTCACCACGCCGCGCTTGCCCAGCCACTGCGCCAGCAGCGACCCGTGCGGCGTTCCGCCCTGGCTGATCCAGAGCCTGCCCTCCGCGAGCGAGTCCGCCTCATGCGATCCGTGGCTGCGTCACGCGATCCGTGGCCGCCTCACCGCATGCGCGCGTAACGAAATTGGGCGTGTGGCCCAACTTCGTTACGCGCGCACTCGTTCCTCGAACGGCCGGCGCTCGTCAGCGGAGTGTCGGTGCTGCGGCGGTCGGCGCTACGTCGGTCGGCTCTGCGGCGGATCGCGGCGGCAGCAGCTCGCGCAGGCGCTGCGCGCGCCACGTGAAGATGCCGCGCACCTCGCGCGCGACGAACAGCCGGTCGGCCAGCCAGGCGAGCGGCGCCGGTCCGAGCGGGCGCAGCCAGACCTCGTCGACCATCCGGGTCGCTGCACCGTCACGGATCGACTCGAAGCGGTGGGTATGCCGCCACAGGCGGTACGGGCCGCGCAGCTGCTCGTCGATGAACGAGTGCGGCGGGTCGTAGCGCGTGATACGGGTGCGCCAGCCGATCGGTACGCCGCGCAGGCGCAGGCGGTAGTCGATGAGCATGTCGCGGTGCGTGTCGCCGTCGCCCACGTCCGACACGATCCGGAAGCGCAGGCTGGGCGGCGTGATCCGCTCCAGGTTGCGCGCATCGGCGAAGAACGCGAACGTCTCGTCGAGCGGGCGCTCGATCACGGTCACCGCGCGCAGCAGCGTGCCGCGGCGGCCGAAGCGGGTGACGGTGATCTCGTCCATCGCCACCATGTTCGCAGCGGCCGCCGCGGCGGTTTCACTCGAGCCGCGTCAGAACGCGACGCTCTGGCGCGGGTCTGCCTTCGAGATCACCTCGACGAGCTCGGCCACGTCGTGCTCGCCCAGATGGCGCGCGATGTCGGCCTGGGACACGATCCCGACCAGCTTCATGTCGCGATCGATCACCGGCAGCCGTCGGATCAGGTGTTCCTCCATCGACGCGAGCGCGTCGCCCACCGGCACGTCGTCGTGCACCCAGATCACCCGACCGCTGGCCATCTCGCCGGCGGTGCAGATGCTCGGGTTCATGTCCGCGGCCAGGCAGTTCACCACGATGTCGCGATCGGTGAGCATGCCGATCAGCCTGTCGTCGGGCCCGCAGATCGGCAGCGCGCCGACGGCCTCGTCGCGCATCAGTCGTGCCGCGTGCAGGCAGGTGGAGTCGTGCGGGATGCAGCGACATCCCTCGTGCATCAGCTCGCGCACGAGCGTGGTCTGGGCGTTCATTGCCGGGTCCTTTCGCTTGGGGACAGTGCCCTGCAAGCGTGTCCGGCGCCCCGCGGGAAAAACGCGCGGTCGATGAGGGTTCGGCAGGTCCGGCCGGGCTCGGCATCCGCCCCACGCGGCGAGCCCGGGCTCAGCCGGGCAGGTCGAGCTGCTGGCCCGCACGACGCGCGAGGTCGAGCACGCCCTGCGGATTCGCATCGGTCTCGTTGGGCGAGATGCCGTCGCGGATCAGCTTCATCACCTCGGTGCGGCTGATTCCCGGAAACCGCTCGTCGATGCGCTCCGCGATCGCGCGCGGAACCTTGCCGACCGGCATGAGCTGGCACAGGTCCTCGAACTGCTCGATCGCTGCCGGGCTGTTCGTATCCACGCCGGCCAGCTGCAGCAGCGCGCGCAGGGTGCGGACCTGATCGGGGTACTTCTCGTTCTCCAGGTCGAGCACCTTGTGGAAGTCCGGCACGGTGGGGATCCCCATCCGCTCGCCCGCAGCGCCGACGTTCCCGGGCCAGCGCGCCCACGTCTCCGCGATGCCCTCGCTCATCCAGCGCAGGCTCCGCTCGCTCTTCGCACGCGGCGTGACGACGTGCGCGATCTCGTGCAGCAGCGTCTTGATCGACCTGCTCAGCTGCTCCACGTTCTCGGGCGTGGTGTCGCCGCGGAAGTAGCGAATGAACGGCTCGCTCTTGACCGGTCCGAGGTGGATCCAGTCGCCTGCGCGAACGGCGTGGTAGCCCAGCACGTGCGCGGTCGCCTCGCCCACGGCCTGTCGGTAGTTGGCGAGCGACGGGGTCTTGCCCTGCATCGCCTGCACCGCGCGGTTGGCGATCCAGCCGGCGTCGTCGTAGCTGAAGGTGATGCCGGTGAGCTCCTTCTCGCCGCGGGCGGCATCGATCGTGGCCATCGCGCCGCGGATCGCGCGCTGTACCTCGGGTCGGCCGATCACGGCGTGCGCGGCGGGGGAGTCGGCGACCACTGCGCGCTCGATGAACGGGCCGTCGCCGACGATCCGAAACCGCAGCTGCGCGTCGAGCAGGTT
Organism: Thermoleophilia bacterium; assembly: GCA_020438525.1. The sequence goes on from JAGQUL010000069.1 coordinate 28,557, forward strand.
CTGGAACGGGCCGTGCTTGCCGAGCCGCTTGGTGAGCAGCAGCTTGGTCCAGTCCTCGCCGAGCTCGATCCCGGCGTGCGAGGCCTCCTCGGCACGCACCACGAGGCTGCGCGCTGCAGCGTCCATCCCGCTCATCTTCGTCGGCCCCCTCGAAGGTCGTGTCCCCGCGAGCAGCGATCCCCCGTGCTGCCCTGCCAGTACGTCGGGAGCAGCGACCCCGCGGTTTCAGCCCAGACCGGCGCGGGCCCGCAGCTCGGCGGTGTCGAGCACGATGATGCGGCGCTTCCACGTGTCGGTTACGCCCGCCTTGTGCAGCGCGTTCAGCAGGCTCGACACCCGCGCGCGCTGCGAGCCGATCATGCTCGCGATGTCGGCGTGGGTGAGCGAGGTGTCGAGCAGCAGCTCGCCGCGCAGCGATGGTCGGCCGAAGCGCTCCGACAGGCGCACGAGCGTGCGCGCGAGCCGGGTCTCGACCGGCAGCAGCGCGCTCTCGCCGGCCAGCAGGCGCGCCTCGCCCAGGCGCTCGCTCGCGTCGGCGAGCAGCGCCGCGGCAAAGGATGGGGCCTCGGCAGTGAGCGACGCGACCCGATCCGCCGGCACCACGTGCAACAGCGACGGCACCGCGGCCTCCACGAGCGCGCCGGAGTCGCTGCTCTCGACCAGCGACTCGTGCCCGAATACGTCGCCAGGGCCGAGCGCTGCCACCACGAGCCGGCGTTCGGTGCTGCCCGGCTCGGCACGCAGCAGCCGCACCTCGCCGCTTGCCACGATGCACACGCCGGGTGGTGCCGTCGACGCGTCGTGCGCTTCGCCGGGTGGCTGCAGCTCGACCGTCTGCACGGCGCCGAGCACCGCGGCACGCTCGGATGCCGGCAGGCTCGCCACCAGCGCAATCGCAGCGATCGACGTGCCGGCGGCGGCACCGTCGTCGCTCGATCCCGATGCCGCTCGGGTCGCGACATCCGCGCTGCCGACCGGTCGGGCTGCGAGCGCAGACCAGCCGAGTGCCTCGAGCTGCGCGTTCACGCGCGCGCCGGCCACGTCGCCCGACGACACGGCAAGCAGCGCGCGCCGCAGGATCGCTGCGTCGCCGGGGCGTCGCGCGTCGTCCCACGCGGCGGCGACCGCCTCGATCGCATCGACGTCGCGCGCGAGCACCGCGTCGCACTCGCGCATCGAGAGCGCAACGACCGGAATCGCCGCGGCGACCTCGTCGAGCTCGCGCATCCGATCGACGATCGCGTCGTGCGCGGTCGCGAGCGCGCTCTGGTCGTGGAGCTCGAGCCGCAGCCGTGCACCCGCCACCGCGAGCACGGCAAGCCCGGTCGGCTCGCTCGTGCGTGCGTGCTCGAGCACGGCGGCCATCCGCTTCGGATCGCCCGACACGACTGCGGCCCGTGCGGTCACCTCGTCGAGCGCCTCGTCGTAGGAGTCGAATCCGAACTGGCTGCTGCGGTCGCGCACGTCGCCCACGAAGCCGCGGAAGCGATCGGTGTCGCCGCCCATCGCGAGCAGCTCGGCCGCGACCATGTGCACGTACACGTCGCGCTGCGGCTCCTCGAGCTCCCGGTCGCCCGCAAGCGCGCGGCTCGCCAGTGCGCGCGCGTGTTCGATGTCGCCGGCCAGCGCGCGGACGCGCGCCTCGAGCGCGAGCGCCCCCGGCAGGTACGAGCGAGCGCCGAGGCGCTGCAGGTCGGCGGCGAACTGCTGCGCCTCCTCGATCGCCTCGCCGGTCCTGAGCGCCTCGACGAGCGTCTCGACCAGGTTGTGCCGGATCCGCCGGATCGTCACCGCGTCGGCATTGGCCGCGGCAAGCGGCGCACTGCGGCGCAACAGGTCGATCGCCAGGTCGAGCTGCCCGAGGTACGAACGCGCGGTCGCGAGCGACCCGAGCACCGCGGCCTCGAGCTCGCGGTCGCCCGTGTCGCGCGCCTTCGCGAGCGCGCGCTCGAGCGGATCGATCGAGTCCTGCCAACGCGCGTCGAAGATCGCCCGTACCGCGCCGGCGTACGTCGCCCACCCCGTTGCACCGCGCTCCTGCGGCGACCCCGGCGCCGACGACTCCTGCGCGAGCCTCGCCGCAGCCTCGGGATCGTCGGGATTGCTCCAGAACCACGACACCACCGCGCGCGTGGCGTGATCGGCATCGCCTGCAAGCTCCCATGCCTCGAGCGCGATCGCCCACAGCTCGTGCGCGCGCGGATCGCCCACCTCGAGCGCGGCGCGCGCGTGCAGCTCGTGCAGTCGCGGGTCCACCTCGGCGCCGCTGTCGATCAGCAGGTCCACCGCGCGCACGACCAGCAGGTGGTCTGCGGCGCGCGCACCGTCCTCGGCCAGTCGCCGCAGCCGAGGCTGCGCCGCATCAGGATCGCCGGCGCGCAGCTCGTGCCACGCCTGCTCCAGCTCGGCGATCCCCGGCTCGTAGCTCGTGTGGCCGATCGCCCGCGCCAGCCGAGCGTGCAGCTCGCTCCTGACCGAGTCGTGGAGCCCGGCATAGGCGGCTCGCGTCGCGTCGCCCTCGGCCTGTGCGGCAGGGTGCAGACGGCCGCGTTCGAACACCAGCTCGTCGTCGTCTTCCAGCTGTTCGGTGATCGCGCGCAGCTCGCCCTGCAGCTCCAGCGCGTACTCGATCGTGCTGGGGCGGATGCCGTGCTCGCAGGCGGCGATTGCAGCTCGCACCCGATCGACCACTGGTACCGCGTCGAGGGTGTCGATCGCCTTGGCCATCGATCAGCGGATCGCGCGCTCGAAGCGGAGCATCGGCCGGCCGAGGTCGTTCTGGGTCTCGCGCTCCTCGTGGAATCCGTGCTGGCGCAGGAACTCCGTGGCGCCCTCGTTGCCGGGATACACGTCGATGTGCACGTCGGCGCTGCGCCAGACCTCGGCGTAGCGCAGCGCGGCGACGAGCAGGCGGGTGCCGTCGCCGCGGCGTGGCTCGAGCACGAGCAGGTCGTCGATCTCCAGGTGCGCGTCGGAGCGCTTGAGCACGACCATGCCGACCGGATCGCGCGGCGAGCCGATGCACAGCAGCATGCACGAGGGGTCGTTGATGATCCGTTCGAAGTACTCGTCGGTGCAGTAGACCTCGCGCCAGCGCTCGAAGCCGTCCTCGTCGGGCGCGGGGCGGTAGCGCGCCTGCATCACGCGCTCCTTGAGGCGGCGCAGGTACGGCACGTGGTCGGGCGTGGCTCGCGCGATCAGCAGCGAGTCGATGCCGCGGTGGGGCACCGACGATTCCTCGCCGGTGTTGTCGGCGCTGGTCGAGACGATGGGCATGCGCGCATTCTGGCAGAGCAGCCGGCGCGCGTCTCGTGCGCGCGTGAAGATCCAGCGCGCACGTGCCGGAGGGCGTGGGCGCAGTCGCGGCCACTCGGTCCGGCAGGAGGCTAGGCGGTGGCGGGCGACGACGATTCGGCCATTCGGGCACGGGCCCGGGCGCTTCGAACTGTGGCCGCCGTCGAGGCGAGCGATGCGACGAGCTGATCGAGTGCGGCGCGCTGGTCGCTGGAGCGGAGCTGGCCGTCGTCGTCGAACGCAGAAGCCACGCTCGGGATCGTGACCGACGGCTCCGCGATCGCGCGGCCGCCCTGGGTCTTCACGACCTTCACGAGCTCGTCGCGGGCCCAGACGGCGCCGAACTGGCCGGAGCTCGCGCTGGCGATCGCCACCGGCATGCCGAAGAGCGGGCTCGCCTGCAGGCCGGTCTGGTCGGGGCGCGCACCGTCGGGGCGCGAGAGCCAGTCGAGCGCGTTCTTGAGCTGGCCGGGGATCGACCCGTTGTACTCGGGCGTGGCGATGAACACGCCGTCGGCGGCGCGGACTGCCTCGGCAAGGCGCGCGGCGCCGGGCGCGAAGCCGGTGGCGGTCTCGATGTCCTGGTCGTAGGGCTCGACCGACGCGAGGTCGTCGTACTCGACGATCTCGACGGTGGCGGGTGCGAGCCGCGCGGCGAGCCGCGCGAGACGTCGGTTGGTCGACGCCTCGCGCAGGCTCCCCGCGATGAACAGAAGGCGGATCGGCTGCTGTTCGTGTGCGGCTGCGGTGGTCATGCCCGCACCAGCTCCAGCTCGGCAGACAGCTTCACCTTCGCGGCGACTGCGTCCTGGCCGGTCGGCAGCGTGGCGTTCCAGCTGATGCCGTAGGCGTGGCGGTCGATCTCGCCGTTCAGCACGAGGCCGATGCGCTCGTCGCCGGCAAGGCCCTGGACGGGTCCGGCCCAGGTGCCGGTGAGCTCGATCGGGTTGGTGGTGCCGCGCATGGTGAGGGTGCCGCGCACGGTGGCGGTGCCGTCGCCTGCGAGGTCCACGTCGTCGGCCTCGAAGCTGAGCGTGGGGTGCAGCTCGGCGTCGAAGAAGTCGGGGCTCATCAGGTGGCCGTGCAGCTGCTCGTTGGGGAACGAGATCGCCTGCACCGGTGCGGTGCCGGCGAGCGAGAGCGCGCCGTCCTCGGCTGCGGTGAGTGCGATGTCGAACTCCGTGAACCCGCCGCGCAGCCAGTTGATGCCGAAGTGGCGGACGACGAATGCCACGACGGAGTGGACCGGATCGACGGTCCAGGTGCCGGCGGCGACGGGGGTGGTGGTGGCGGTGGTCATGTGGTGATCCTCGAATCGATCGAATGTGGTTGAGTGCGCAATAGTTGCGCTGTAAACAAACTGTAGCGCAGTTTGGTTGCGCGTGCAACTACATGGCCGGGCGGCCGGCGGGGTGGGGTGTCGATGGGGTGGCGGAAGGGCGGGGACGTATGTACGTAACCCGCGGATAGCGCGGGTTCTGTACATATGTCGCGCGCGGCGAGGTGGTGGGCCGATGGGGCGGCGGAAGGGGGAGACGTATGTACGTAACCCGCGGATA
>JAGQUL010000070.1 GCA_020438525.1 Thermoleophilia bacterium
AAGGGCCCAGCTGTGGGCGCACAGCACGTAGAAGCTGCCCATCGCGACGAGCACGAGCAGGATGGCGATGCCACCACCGGGGATCGCGAACGCGGCGATCAGGCCGAACCCGAGGTGCAGCGCGGCGAGCGCGTACATCGAGATGAACATCCTGCGTCCCGGTCGGGCGAGCGCCGCGGCCGGCTGGTTCCACGTGCCGCGCCTGGGTCCGACTCGCAGCGACACGCCGAGCATGGCCAGCCCGAGCAGCGCCATGCCGCCGAGCATGGCGATCACGATGATGATGTCGAACGTCGTGGTCATCTCTCCCCTGTATCGGCATTCCCGGCGCGATCGTCCAGCACACGTGGTCGAACGGCCGGATCGTGGCCGATTCCGCTGTAGGATCGCGGCATGGCCCTTCCCCCGATCGATCCCACCGACATCGATGCGCTGCTGCGCCGCGTGCTCGAGCTGAGCGTCCCGCTGCATGATGCGATCGCGCCGTTCGACGAGCCGGGCGCTCGCTACGAGCTGGACGGAGCGCCCGGAGTGGCGTTCTTCCAGCGCGATGCGGGCGACGTGATCGGGCACGTCTCGGGCTCCCCCAGCCCGATGCTGATGCCACCGCTCGACGAGCTGCGCCGCCGACACCTCGACCTGGTGGGTGTCGATGCCAATGTCGACAACAGCCACCTGCCACCGCTGCTGCTGCTGTGCTGCTACCTGGCCGATCCCGACACGAGCAGCAAGCTGGGGCTCGACGAGATCGCCGGGCGTCGCGCCGCACGAGTGCGCGCACTCGACGAGGAAGACGGCCAGCACGATCCCGACCTGCAGCCGCTCGATGCGGCGCTGCGTGCGTGGGTGCCGCTGCGGGCCGCGCACCTGCCCGAGGCCGGCGACGAGACGTGGCCCGCGATCCTCGAGCTCGTGTTCCCGACGGATCGCTACTCCAAGTACGTGCCATGGGAAGGCACCGCCGGCGAGACCGCGAAGGTCCCCGGCAGCTGACCTGCGTGGCAGGTCGTCGTCAACCGATCGCTTCGCGTGGCTCCCAGCGGAACCGGCGCAGCGTCCACCACGTGGCGGCCGCGCCCCATGCCGCGAGCACCACGGCGCCGAGCAGAAACTGTCCGTCCTGCCCCAGCCACGCGTCGTGGATCGGGGCGAACAGGTGTGCAAGCGGCAGCAGGTCGCCGACGTGCTGCACCCAGCCGGGCAGCGAGTCGGCCTGTGCGAACAGGAACGTGAGGACGATCAGGCCGAGGTAGCTGGCGTTCACGATCGCCGGCGCGGACTCGCTGGTGGGGATGATGCTCGCGACCGCGAACCCGATCGCTGCGAACGCGAACGTGCCGAGCACCACGAACGCGACGAGCAGCAGCGGCTGCTGTGGCAGCGGCGCGTCGGTGAACGCGGTGCCCACGACGAGCGTCACGACGGTCTCGATCGCGACGACCACGAGGATCGACGAGACCTTCGCGGCAATGAACACGATCGGCGGCAGCGGCGTGGCGAGCAGCCCCTTGAGCACGCCCTGGTCGCGGTGCATCGACAGCTGCATCGCGAGCCCCTGGAACGAGGTCGAGAGGATCCCGAGCGCCACCACCACGGCCAGCGCGTCCTTGTTGCCCCCCACGGTGATGATGAGCAGCAGCACGAGCGGCGCGATGAACGTGAAGAACATCGTGCTCGCGTTGCGCCAGAAGATCCGCTGCTCGGTGCGCAGCAGCTCGAGGTACATCCCGCGAATGCTCGCGGTGGCGGCGGTGGCGGTGGCCGCGGTCACGACACGACCTCCCCGGTGAGCGCGAGGTAGGACTCCTCGAGCGTGGGGGCACGCACGTCGAGCTCCTCGAGCGACATGCCACGGTCGACCGCCCAGCTGCACAGCTGCGCGAGCGCCTCGGTGGGCTCGTCGGCATGCAGCTCGAAGCGACCCGGCTCGACCAGCCCGACGCGAACGGTCGGCGGCAGCTCGTCGGCGGTCAGCTCGTCGGGCACGCGAGCACGGATCACGGTGCCCAGGTGCAGCTCGCGGGCGAGCGTGTCGGGCGTGCCCTCGCCGCGGATGCGTCCGGCGCCGAGCACCACCACGCGGTCTGCGAGGCGCGTGGCCTCCTCCATGTAGTGCGTCGTGAGCAGCACGCTGGTGCCCTCGGATGCAAGGCGCTCGATCACGTCCCATGCACGTCGTCGCGCCCCCGGATCGAAGCCCGTTGTGGGCTCGTCGAGCAGCACGAGCTCCGGGCGACCCACGAGCGCGACCGCCACGTCGAGGCGTCGCTGCTGCCCGCCGGACAGGCGACGCACACGCTGGTCCGCCGCGTCGACCAGGTCGACCAGGTCGAGCACCTCGTCGACCGATCGCGGGCGTGCGTGGAGCGCGTGGTGCAGCTCGAGCGTCTCGCGCACCGACAGGTAGCGCAGGTGTCCGACCTGCTGTGAGACGAGCCCGACGCGCCTGCGCAGCCGCTGCAGCTGGGCGCGATCCGATGGATCGAGGCCGAGCACCCGGATGCGCCCTGAGTCGGCGCGACGAAAGCCGGTGATCGTCTCGATCAGCGTGGTCTTGCCGGCGCCGTTGGGGCCCAGCAGGCCGAGCACTTCGCCGCGCCGCAGCTGCAGCGATACCCCGTCGAGCGCATGCGCTGCGGCACCGGGATACTGCTTCGCCAGGTCGCGCACGTCGAGCACGACGTCGACATCGCTGACGGTGGATTCGCTCACGCGCGGGAGGCTATCAGCGCGGCAGCACGTCGCGACGCACGTTCACCGCATGAGCCGCGGAATCATCCGGTCACGGAAGCTTCAGCTTGAGGCCCGCGTGGATCAGGTTCGGGTTGCCGCCGATCGCGTCCTTGTTCAGCTTGTAGAGCTTCTGCCACGTCGTGCCGTGCGCGGCGGCGATCTTCGACAGGTTGTCGCCGGACTTGACCGAGTAGGTCTCGGACTTCGCTGCGTTCTTGGTCTTCCCGGCGACGTCGTTCACCTTCGCCGCTTCGGCCGTCTTCGCTTCTTCAGCCTTCTTCGCTTCTTCGGCCTTCTTCGCTTCTTCGGCCTTCTTCGCTTCTTCGGCCTTCTTCGCCGCGTCGGCATCAGCGGCGTTCGCCGCTGCACCACCACCCTGCGTGTCAGTGGCCGGCTGGTCGGTGGTGGCCGGATCGGGCGTCGGCGGGGCCGCGCTGGTGCTGGTCGCGGTCGGCGCATAGTGCGCGTAGACGATCTGCTGCTGCGACGCCGCTGCGTCGGAGATGTAGGGATTCTGCGGCACCGACGAGTACGGGCTGTAGAGCGATCCGAGCGCCGGGTTGGCGTACTGCGACAGGTAGGTCTGCGGGCTCACGTACGCGGTCGGATCGAACGGCAGGCGATAGCCGGATCCGTTGAAGTAGGTGGTCGGCTGGTTGTACACGGGCTGTGCGTACGTCACCCGCGGCGCTGCAGCCGGAGCTGCGCCGTTCGTCGGAATCGCGCCGAAATTGAAGTTGCCGATCGGCGACCACGTCGAGTTCGCCTGCGCATAGAACGGTAGCGATGTTCCACCGATGATCACGTCCGTGTCCCCCTGTGTGCGCTCTCGCGCCCCGATCGAGTGGTCCGAATCCGCGGTCGTATTCCCCAATAGGAACCACGGAGTCTCGTTCGGGTCGTCCCTCTCCGGATCCAAGGTACGACGAGCTGACGAGTGTGACAAGCCCCTACCGGCGAGTTCTGGCAGCGACCGGGCTCCAGCGCGAGAGCATCGACCCGGTCGACAGGTAGAACGCCGTGGACGTGGCGATCGCCGTGACGTATCGACCGTCGTCGTGCCGCCAGACCGGGCGACCGTCGCGAACGCGCAGCCCCCAGCTGCGACGGGAGCTCAGGCTCGAGACGTAGAGCACGTCACCGATCACCGTGGGGCTGCCGCTCACCGAGCCACCCAGGTGCTGCTTCCACGCCTGCTTGCCCGTGCGCGCGTCGAATGCGAACACGTCGCCGGGATAGTTGGCGATGAACACGCGCCCGCCGCTCACCGCCGGAGTCGCGTATGCGTACCCGGGCACCGACACGTGCCAGCGCGTGCGGCCGTTGCGCGCATCGAGCGCGTACACGTCGCCCCGTACCGTGGCGAAGTATGCGGTGTTGCCGGCCACTGCGATCGACGAGTAGATCCGGTCGCCGCGCACTCCGCCGAGGCCACGGCGCCAGCGCACCTTCCCGGTTCTGGCATCGAGCGCGAACACCTCGGCGGCATAGTTGCCGACGTACACCCGCCCGCCGGCGACGCTCGGGCTGTCCTTGATCTCCGCTCCGGTGCGGAACGCCCAGCGGACCTTGCCGGTCTCCTCGTCGATCGCGTAGACGCGGCGATCCGAGGATGCGGCGTACACGAGGCCGTCCACCACGACCGGCGACGACTCCACGTGCCCGCCGGTGCGTAGTCGCCACAGTCGCCGGCCGGTCATCCGCTCGAGCGCCTGCACGTCGCCTGGCGCGTAGCTGCCGACGAACATTCGTCGGCCGTTGATCGCGGGTGTGGAGTCGTAGGTCTTCGCGGTTCGGCGCCTCCACAGCACCTCGCGGTCGTGCACGCGGATCGCGAAGGTCTCGCCGTGCTGGTTGTTCACGTAGAGCACGCCGTCGCAGTACGACGGCGGGAACTCCATCATCCCGACGCGCATCCGCCACGTCCGGCGCTTCGGGATGCCGATGTCGAGGTCGGCGGCGTCGGACGTGCGGGCGGGCGTGCGCCCGTACGTGGGCCAGCATGGCTGCTCGAACTCGCGTGCCGGCTCGCCGCCACTGACCGATCCGGCGCGCGGCACGATCGCGGCCTGTGGCTCGTCGACTCCGTCGAGCGTCGTGTCGAGCTCGCTGCGTTCAGGCTCCGCACGCACCGCGAGCGCCGCCACGACGATCCCGCTCGCCCAAGCCACGACGAGCAGCGCTGCAACGCCACGGACGAGACGACGACGGCCTCGTCCGCTCGACTCGCCGCTGGACTGCTGCTGGGGATCGTCGGCCATCGACCGGGATGATGCCAGACCGGCAGCCTGATCGGCGCTGGATCAGGGCTGACGCAGGGCTCGGCGCCCCCACGAGAAGTGGTCACCCCACCAGCCGTCGAGCGAGTTGATCGCCACGCCGCCGTTGCCGCCGCTGGAGTGGATGAACCAGCCGTTGCCCATGTACACGCCCACGTGGAAGTTCTGGTTCGGCGTGCTGGACGGGCCACTATCGCCGAAGAACACGAGGTCTGCGGGCTGCAGCTGGTCGATCGTGAGGCGATCTCGAGACGGGATCGCGCTCTGGGTGTAGGTAGTGCGCTCGTCGACGTGGTCGAGCTGGTCGGCGGGCACGCCCGAATCGTTGACGATGCGGATCGTGAAGCCCGAGCAGTCGAAGCCGCCGTGGCCCTCCGGCTGGTCGCCTTCGGTCTCCCCCGCCCACACATAGGGCTGACCGAGCTGGCGCACTCCCGTTCCGAGCACGAGCAGCTGGTTGGCACCCAGGTCGGGCAGGTCGAAGGTCTCGGCCAGTCGATGTGCCTCGTCGCGCTTCCAGGACTCGACCGATGCCGCGGCGCGGAGCATGTACGAGCCGTGCGCGACGTTGAGCGGCTCGTTCGGGCCGAGCTCGAGCTCGTCCCACGGATCGAGCACGTTGTAGCGAAGGCCCAGGGTGCGTGCGAGCGCGTGGGCCGATGCGTAGTACCAGCGCACGCCCGACGTGCCGGGCAGCTCGTCGCGCAGCGTGATCGCGAGGCGGCCGACGTCGCGCTGCATGCCGAGCGCCGCCATGACCGCGCGCGTGGCGTCGTCGGCGGTGATCGGGCTGGATCCCTCGAATGCGCCGTTGCGGGCGCTGAACCAGCCGTTCGCGACTGCTCGTGCAGCGGCCGAGCCGGCACGGGCGTCGCGGAGCGCTCGTCCGTGGCGTCGGCTGCGCATCAGCATCGCGCTGCGGTCGCCACGAACTCGCTGCAGCCGCAGCAGCGCCGCGAGGAACTGCCCGCGGGTGAGCGTCGTGCGCGGTCCGCGGCGAACGAGCGCCGGCGGCAGCACGCGCGTACGGATCGTCCATGAGCGCGACGGCGCCGACCACGTCCAGGGGCCCGTCGCGGACTTGCCGCGGGCTGCACGTCCGGTGTCGAAGCCGGCCGGGGTCGCTGCCGCGACCGCGGTGAACGCGGCAAGCGTCAGCACGATCGCCGCGATCACGGCAATGCCCAGGTGCGGTGCGATGCGCCGCAGGATGTGGGGAGCTCCCTGCACGATGGCTGGTTTCGGTCGCTTGCGAGTGCGGCTTGAGCGGCGCTCGCGGTTGTCGAACATCATCGAAACGAATCGTTGACGTTTCCGGACGGATCGTGGTGCCTTCGGTGCGGGGTCAGCCGCCCTTGACGTCGATCGCCTTCGCGATGTCCGAATCGTCCTTGAGGGTCTGGATCCTGACCACTTCGTTGGCGTTGACGTGCAGGTCGCCGTCGCCGCCCACCTCGCTGCTGACCGGCACCGGAACGAGCTGTCCGGCCGTGTCCTTGTCCTTGCCCTGCTCGTCGGTCGATGCGCTGCGCAGGTAGAACGCGTCGCGGAGCGTGAAGAAGTCGCCGTGTGCCGAGTCGTCGACGAGTCCGAAGTAGACGACGTCGTTGGTCAGGTAGATCGCCTGCACCTTGCCCGTGTCGATCGAATCGACCACTGCCGATCCCGCGCCGCCTCCCCCACCGAAGCCGGGGAAGAACGCCACGATCAGCGCGATGATCGGAATCAGCAGCAGCAGTCCCAGCACGAGCAGGACCGCCTGCGTGCTGCGGACGGGCTGGTCCGGGGCGTTGCCCGGGGTGGATGTCGCAGGTGCATCACTCATGGTCGGCGACCCTAGCAACCGGACCGGAATGCACGCCGGAACCGATACAGCGGCAGAGGGCGCTTCGGGGGAGGGAATCGGGTGCAGCTGCTCGGCAACATCGGCGCGATCGCCGCACATCGTGGCTGGCATCAGGATGGCGCGCCCGAGAACTCGATCGCTGCGCTCGAACGTGCAGCCGGCAACGGCGTGGACTTCGTGGAGATGGACACGCGTCGGCTGGCCGATGGCACGATCGTGATCCATCACGACACGACCCTCGATGGCGTCGCGCTCGGCGAGCTGGATCGCTCGGCGCTCGCCGCGCATCCGGAAGTGGCCACGCTCGACGACTGGTCGCGTCGGGCCGGCGAGCTCGGGGTGGGCGTGCTGGCGGAGCTGAAGGAGCCCGGCTACGAGCGGGAGGTGCTCGACACGCTCCGCACCAACCTGCGCGGGAATCGACTCGACCTGTTCAGCTTCGACGCGAGCGCTGCCAGGGCGATGTCGCGACTGGCACCCGACCACGCCGTGGGGCTGCTCACCGACGTGGGGCGTCCGGAGGCAGCGACTGCTGCGTCGATCGTCGATGCGGCGCGCGGTGCCGGTGCCAGCTTCGTGGGCCTCAACGTGCGCCAGACCACCGAGCCGATCCTTGCTGCGCTCGACGCTGCCGGTCTCGGCGCGGCCGTGTGGACCGTGGATCGCCCTGCCGACATCGCGCGGCTGCTCGCCGACCGTCGCGTGTCGACGGTGATCTCCGATGTGCCGCGTCAGGCGCTTGCGATCCGTTCGACGATGACCGGCGGCCTGCACGAGGCGTCGGGCGCGGTCAGGCTCCTGCGCGCCGCAGCCACCATGCGCTGACATCGAGCAGCTCGCCGGTGTCGACCGACGTGACGCTCCGCGCATCCACCCGCACCAGCCTCGCATCCGGGAGCCGGCGTTCGAACTCGTCGATGCCGGTGGTCGTGACCGAGGGTGCAGTGGTGTCGACGACGACCAGCACCCGTGCGTCGACCTGCGGTGCGACGGGTGCGGGCGATCGCGAGTCGAGCGTGCCGCGCAGGCTCGCCGGCAGGCGACTCCATGCCTCGTCGAAGGCTGCATCGTCGGTGGCGCGAACCACGTCGAGCAGCGGCGCGAGCTGCGTCGGCAGCACGCCGGTCGGCACCGCTCGCAGCGACGCGAGCGGATCAGTGGATTCGGCTGCCTGCTGCAGCACTGCACGAGCGATCGTCGCCTTGGGGTCGACGCGGTCGCGTGCGGCGAGCGCGAGCGCGCTTCCGGCATGGTCGCGGAGCGTCTCGTCGACGGAGGGATCGACGAGCGTTCGCTGCAGCAGCACGCGGAGGTCGGGGATCGGCTGGACTGCCACGATGGCGCGGATCGGGGCGCTTCCGGAGCGTGCCGCCTCGCGCAGCACGAGCGACGCTGCGGGGCCGGCCGCGAGCACCGACACCTCGTCGCCGCTGGTTCGCGGCTGGTTCGCGATGTCGCGAATCGTCGTCGCCAATCGTTGGTCCGAGCCGGACTGGCCGAGCAGAGCGGCGTCGCTGGGCAGCTCCACGGCCCAGCCCGCCATGCCGGCTGCGGCGATCGCGTCCTGCACGTCGACCACGTCGCGCCGGTCGGATTCGCTGGCGGCGGCCGGTACGAGCAGCACCATTGCCGGGTGGTCGCCGCCACCGTCGGGTTCCACGACCGTGGTCGGATAGCGGTCGGGGCCGCTCGCGCCCGGCGCGATCGGCAGCGTGTCGCCGGCGATGCGCCCGACGATACGGCTGGTGATCGACGAATCTGGTTGCAGGGACGTGCCGATCACCGCGGCCTGCTTCCACGCGCGGAGGGTGTCGCGGTTGGTGAGCGCCCACGCGGCGGCAATCAGGAGCACGACGACCACGAGCAGCAGCAGAAGCTGGAGCATGCGGCGAAGGATCCGGAGCGCGGTCACGTGCTCGACGATATCGGGTGCGGGTCAGCCGAGCAGCGCGCGGGCGGCGTCGAAGCGCGGCTCGAGTCGCCAGCTTCCGTCGAGCGGGCTGGCCGAGGCGGCGGGCCTGGTGAGCTGCGCACCGATGCCTGCGTCGGTCAGCCGCTGGGTGAGCGCGTCCGCCCCGACCTTCGATCCGAGCACACCGCCGGCTTCGGCGCCGTTGATGGCGAGGCCGGCAACGCCGAGCGAGCTCAGGCCGAGCCGCTGCGGGTTGCTGAGCGACTGGATGCGGGCGTCGGGGCGTCCGCTCACGTAGGCGGCGAGCAGGCCGGTGAGCACCATGTCGTAGGCGCTCGTCACGACGCGTGACCAGTCGCCGTCGTTGCGCCTGGTGGCAACTGCGTGCACCTCGCCGGTGAGCTGCGCGCCGGCTGCAGCGGCGCTGAAGGCGAGGAAGCCCTTGCCCAGGCTGCCGCGCATGAAGTTGATGCCGAGGATCCACGAGACGTTGGACGCGAGGCCGCCCCAGATCCGGGCCTGCATCAGGCCCTTGTTGACGAGGTTCTGGTGGTCGTCGGTGCGGGTGACCTCGGCCTTGTCCATGAGCGGCGCGCCGCTGGTCTGGTCAAGCGGCACGCGCATCTCGCGCTCGAGGTACTGGCCACCGCGTCCGTCGAAGCGCACGACGAGCGTGCCGGCGTCGTCCCAGTCGATCGCGTTCAGTGGGCCGGCGCCGTGGCTGGTGAAGGTGATGGTGCGCGGGGTGTCCTTGTTGATGCCCTGCCCGGGCGACACGATCTTCTGCGTCTCGGTGCGGTCGACGTGGGGAATCGTCTGGTCGGTGATCGGCTCGCCTCCGTTCTCCCAGGTCCCGTGGATCTTCGCCTCCACGACGGTCTGTTCGCCCGTCTTGTCGTCGGTCGCCTCGTCGTGCTGGAGCAGGTCGGTCTCGCGCTTGACGAGCTCACCGGCGGCGTAGGTGCCGACGGTGTGCTCGGTCGTGGTCTTGCTGCCCTGCCTCGTGAAGGAGTCCACCTGCTCGCCGATGATCGTGCCGTCGGCGCCGTGTCGTTCCACGGCGACCTCGCGCTGCTGGTCGCCGTTCACGAGCTGCAGCTGCTGGGTGGTCTGGCGGGCGAAGGTGCCGTCGGGCGCGAGGGTGATCAGGATCTCGAGGGTGAGGCTGTTGCCTGCATCGTCGCGCTGTTCGGAGGCGTGGCGGTACTGCGGATTGCCGGTTGCCGGGTCCTGCTGCAGGTGAAACTCGCGACCCTGCGCGTCGCGGATCACGTCCGGCAGCGAGCCCGCTGCCGGTTCGTCCTGAGTTGTGCCCGTGTCCTGCGTGGCTGCGAGCGCGCGCAGCTGCGAGGGTACGATGGCAAGCGACATGACCGTCCCCGTCACTTCGTTGCGTCCACTAGCGTCCCACCGCCTCTTCGGGCTTCGGGCGACGACGGTTTCAGCGACGCGGTGGCGGCGTCGTTGTCACTGCCATTTCTGCTGCATGATCCACACCTCGCTCTGGCGCACCTGTTCGGTGATGCGCGCGAGCTGGGCGTCGCTCACCGTTCCGTCGAAGCCGAGCGCGGTCCGCAGCAGCTGCGGCAGCTCCTTGCGGTAGTCGTGGCCGTGGTCGGTGAACACGCCGGCGCGTTCCTTGTTCGCGGTCGTGAACACCATCTTCATGGTGTCGAAGAAGGTGAGCAGCGGCTTCCAGCGCTGGCTGGGGTCCACGCCGTGGGGGTTGTTGCCGTCGGCCGGCAGCCAGTCGGGGCGGCGCCAGATCGTGGCGAGGTCGGCGCGATGCACCGGATCGTCGTAGTGCGACAGCTCCCATGCGCGGGCGGTGGAGCGCTGCGCGGGGTCGAGCTTGGTGAGCGCGTCGATGCCGTGCAGGACCTGCATGCCGCCGTTGCCGAGCTGGTCGCGCTGGAAGCGGCTGAAGCCGGGGATCCCGATCCACACCGCGGTGTCGACGCCAAGGTTGCGAAGCGGGTCGACCGGCCTGCCGGACTGCCGCT
Source organism: Thermoleophilia bacterium (assembly GCA_020438525.1). The sequence goes on from JAGQUL010000070.1 coordinate 10,774, forward strand.
GCGCCTTGGCGGCGGCCTCCTCGAGCGCGCCCTGGCTGGCCCACCCGCCGAGGCTCTCGCCGTACAGCACGACCTTCGGGCCGCCGCCGTGCGGATGCTGCGAACGGATCCGGTCGCGGATGCGGCGCATCAGCAGCTCGAGCATCCCGCGCTCGTCGTCGACCTTGCCGAAGCTGAGCACGCTGGGCAGCGTGCCGAACTGGATCGCGACGCTGGCCACGTCGCCGCCGGCCATCCGTTCGATCAGCTCGAGCGCGACGGGATTGACGTGTCCGCCGCCGGTCGGCGCACCGATCACCAGGAACCTGCGGTCGAACGCGCCGGTGCGTTCGAGCTCGCGCATCACCAGTTCGACGCGCCCTTCCACGGTGGGCGCGGAAGCGAGCGCGGCGTAGGCGCGGATCGGTCGCTTCGGCAGGTCGAGCGGCACGGCGCCGACGAAGCGCGCACCGGCCTCCCCCATGCCCACGACGGGCGATGCGGTGGCGGGATCCTGAGGCACGACTCTGGCGACGTGCGGGAGCACGCCGGCCACCCCCCGGACGGGTGCGGGTTTCGGAGCCATCGCCGGTCGTTCGTCGCAGCGGTAGGGCGACGACCGGCTGCGACGCGGTTGCGGCCCGGTCGGCCACGGCAGCTGGGCAGGTGCGGACGCGCTGCAGGATCTGCGGCTCATGGAGCGTCGCCCCCGATCACGTGCGGCGCGTACCGACCGAGAACCGTCATGCGAGACGCATCACATGTGGCTTGCGGATACGATCATGCGGTGCCGTGCGACGGATCCCGGTGCAACGCATGCACCGACGACGACACGTCTGGATCCGCTGTTCTCACCGTCGAAAACGCAGCCTAGATGTAGTGCCTACACACGTTGTTGAC
>JAGQUL010000071.1 GCA_020438525.1 Thermoleophilia bacterium
TCTACGAAACCTCAAGCATTCCCGTATGCTTCTGTTTCTGACGTACGTATGGCGGAAGCGGCGGCCGAGCGATATGAGATGGCGCTTGGTGCTGACAGGCCGACGTGTGGCGCTGCCGTCATCGGCTCTAGACACGAACTCGGCACGAAGGACAAGCGTGTTTCTGCAACTTACTACTTCAGCTGCCGGGAGAACGGAAATCGATGGGAGCTTCTTGCGGTGATCACTACTGGAGGTATCGGTGCATGTTCTACAGTGCTGAGTTTCGATCCTTCGGAGCGTGCTGTGGGTGACGTTGCGATTCGTGCTATTGATGGGGATCGCGCATCTGATCGTCTCAAGCGCTCGGCTGCGGATGAATCCGGCGAGCCCGTATGTCGTCTATCGATGGATCTCGGATGAATGCTTCTAGCGCGAGGAATTCGACAGCCGGGATGCGGGCGCGCGCGTCGGGATTGTCGATGTGACCACGGTGCGGTCGGTGTGACTGTAGACGTATAGGTTGTGCGATTCGGTTGGGGCGCATTCCGTGTTCGACGCATGAGCAAATCTTGAGGCGCTAGTTGTACCCAAGATGCCAATGGTCGCAGTGATCGGCGGCTGCCCAACCAGTAGGTGAGGACGCGGACGGCGAAGCCCACATTCTCATGTCGGAGCGAAGTTGAAGAATTACCGTTGGTTCAGTGTGGCACTATGGTGGATCGCTGGATTCGCGGCTGCTGCAAATGTCATCGTGTTGGCGACCGTCGTTGAAATTGGAGATGCTGGAGACATCGCAGTAGCGATAACCTGGCTAACGCTTGGCGCACCGTTCGTGGTACTAGGGCTGTCGTATGTGTCGTACATGCTCCTGCGGTGGGTCGCGCTTCCTGTGGTCCAACGGAGCTTGGCGGGCTTCGTCTGGCTCGGGTCCTGGAAGCGATTCGCGTGCGACGTGGCGATGGCTCTGACTGGTTTCGGTTGGTTGACCGCCGCTGTGTCGAGATCGACAATGTAGCGGTTGGGACTGCCCCCTTGTCAGCTCTGCTACCGACGGTTAGCGGCGTGCGAATCGATCGCTGCTACGTGTCGTGCGTTCGTGAGCAGCCAATCGCGAAGACGGTCTGGGAGTGTCTCGGGGCTGCCAAGGGGGGCAAATCGCACCGGTACGACATCGGGGTGATCGGAGATTCGCCTCGATGCGTCCATGGCACCAGCCGTCGTCGGGTTCGCCTCCAGGATTCGCATCGCGTCCTCGAGCTCGAGCAAGGTTGCGATGTAAGAAGTCCAGTCGACCCAACGGGCCGGGATCGGTTCCATCGCCGCCAGGAACTCGGCTCGAGCTCGGAATCGATGCGTGCGACCGTCGCGCGTGTGGTCGAGGAGACCGGCGCGTGCCATGTCGGGAAGCTGGTCGAGCAGGTGGCGCTTGCCGAATCCAGTTGCGTGCTCGAGCTGCGGCACGGACAACCACTCAAGTTCGGGCGACGTAGCTGCGTTGCGGCGCACGAGTAGCGCGCTGAGAGCCTCGGTGCGAGCGCCGACGCCGAACGACATCCTCATGCGCAGACGGAAGGCGCCCGGCTGCGCGAGCGTCGCGGTGGTGACTTCGTCGGCGCCGATGCGACTAGAAAGCCGATCTTTATTCGCGACGTCGGTCGCTGATCGCGTGCCCGGTTCGGATGCGAACGAGCGCTCCCACTGGCGCAGGCTTGGGACCCCGGTCGCCGTCGCGCCGATGTACGCCGTGCCAGCGGTCGCGCGGTCGCCGAGCTGTGCTGCGAGCGCCTTCATCCGACTGACCGACAGCGAGCGGTGGACCGACTTCAGCAACCATTGCGTGGCCTCGCCGATCCGCGGATCGTCGGTGGCGCACATACCGCCGAGCAGGATCGCGCATTCCGGATCCACCGGAGTGGTAGCGATCGGCTCTGCGCTCGCGGGAGCTCCGAGTGTCGCGAGCATCTGCCATGCCAGATCAAGTCGGCGATCGACGATGGAACTGGACCCTTCGTTACCCATGTCCGAGCTCTCCCAGGAGGGCGTTGAGATTGGTCCAGAATGCGGATGCGGGGGTCTCGACGGTTTCGAACCACCGACGAGCCGCATCGACCTCGTCGCGGGTCGGCTGCAGCGTCCTGAGGTCATTGAGGTGGCGGTCTTCGCTGCCCCAGCGGTCGACTGCCGCCTGCAGTTTCCAGGCAACGATGTCGCGGCGGTCAGCGAACGCGACGCGAAGTGCGCCGTACTCGACGACATGCACGCGAGCCTCGTATCCGGGCGGGAGACCGAGCTGGAAGTCGCTCGATGCGGCACTGTTCAGCCAGCGGATCGGAAGGTCGAGGATCGAGGCCGTGTCCTCGACTGCGATCCTCAGGTCGTCGGGGAGTGGTCGTGCCGTTTCGTAAGCTGCGTTGGACGAGCTGCGTTGCGCGACGACGTCGACATCGACGGTCGCGCGGGCGACGAGCTTCTGCAGTGCGAGGTTCGCGCCCCCGATGACGACGATCTCGAACCGCTGCTCGCGCTGGGCGAGCAGGTCGCCCAGCAGCGCGAGTGCGCGCTCAAGCTGACTCGCAGATAGGAAACGAGGTTCATCCTCCATACAAGAGAGGTTATACCGCGTTATGAGCGAGGTTCAACCTCTGATGGGCGAGGATGCGAAGGCTTTGGTCGAAATTGTCGTGCGGGCACGTCAGAACCGCGTCGATCTCGGTGGCGAAGAACACGGTCTCGCGGCTCGATGCAGGCGCGCAGTCGCGGCGCGGAACGCGCGAAGGCCCTCCGCGCGTGCAGAGGGCCTTCGAGCTGCGGGTTGTCGCGGCGACTACGAGCCGGCGGCGACGGGGGTGAACGTCAGCTCACCGTTCTCGTCCACGTCGACCTTGAAGGTCATGCCGGGCTTGAGCGTGCCGTCGATCTTCTGGTTCGCGATCGCGTTGCCGATCGTGCGCTCGATCACGCGCTTGAGGTTGCGCGCGCCGGTCTCCGGAGCGTAGCCCAGGTCCACCAGCTTGTCGCGGGCGGCGCTCGACACGTCGAGCGTCAGGTCGTTCGACACCTGCTTCGCGAGCCGGTTGATCTGGATGTCGGCGATCTTCGACAGCGAGTCCTTGTCGAGGTTGTGGTACTCGACGATGTCGTCCATGCGGTCGATGAACTCGGGGCGGAAGAAGTTCGGCAGGTCGTCCTTCTGCATGTTCGACGCAAGCAGGACCACCGAGTTGCTCAGGTCCGCGGTGCGGCCGTGCGAGTCCTTGAGCTTGCCTTCGCCGAGCGCGGTCATCAGGCCGTCGTAGATCGAGGGGTGACCCTTCTCGATCTCGTCGAGCAGCACCACCGAGAACGGACGCTTGCGCATCGCGTCGGAGATGTCGTCGATCAGGCGCTCGCGGCTGCCGGGCGTTCCGTACTCGCCCATGTTGAAACGGGTGAGCGACTCGGGGTTGTCGAACATCACGCGCGCGGCGGCCTTGGCGGTCTCGGTCTTGCCGACTCCGGGCGGGCCGATCATCAGGATGTTCGCGACCGGCTTGCCAGGGTCCGACACGCCCGTGCGGCCTCGTCGGATCGCGTTGGCCAGCGCCGAGATCGCCTCGTCCTGGCCCACGACCTGCTTCTTGAGGTTCTCGTCGAGGTGCTTGAGCTTCTCCTGCTCGTCACCGTTCACCGCGCCGACCGGCACGCCGGTGCGGTCGGAGATCGTCTTGGCGACGTCCTCGCGCAGGATCTCGGTGCGGAACAGCTCGGGGAAGCGCGCCTTGAGCTTCTCGACGTCGACGTCGCGGTCGGGACGCTCGCCGCGAGCGATGCGTGCTGCCTGGTTCCACATCGTCATGGTCGTGTCGAGCTCGGACTTCACCTTGGCGAGCTCCTCGGCGACCTTCGCGGCCTGCTCCTTCGACTTCGGGCTCGACTCGCGTGCGAGCACGGCATGCTCGTTCTTGAGTGCCTCGACCTTCTCGCGCATGTCGATCACCTCGCGCGGCGGCGAGTTGCGGAGCATGGTCATGCGACCGACGGTCTGCGATGCGACCTCGATCGCCTTGGCGGGCTGGAAGCGGTCGACGACGTAGCGGCTCGACATCTCCTGCACGGCCTTGAGCGCGTCGTTGGTGAAGACCAGCCCCGACTTGCCCTCCAGGAACGGCGCGGAGCCCTGCAGGATCCGCAACGTGGCATCGGCGTTCGGCTCGTTCAGCATCACGGTGCTGAAGCGGCGATGCAGCGCGGCGTCGGAGCGGATCTTCTCGTCGTACTCCTTCGGGGTGGTGGCGCCGATCAGCCGCAGCTTGCCGCGCGCGAGCGCCGGCTTGAGCGCCTCGCTCGCGCCGCTCGTGTTCTTCGCGGCGCCGGCGTCGACGATCATGTGGAGCTCGTCGATGACAGGGATGATCATGCCCTTCGACGCCTCGATCTCCTTGATCACGCCGTCGAGGCGCTCCTCGAACTCACCGCGCAGCGTGGTGCCGGCAGTCATCGCGTTGAGGTCGATCAGCACCATGCGACGATTCTGCAGGTGCTCGGGAACCTCGCCCGAGACGATGCGGCGCGCGAGCTCCTCGAACAGCGCGGTCTTGCCCACGCCCGACTCGCCGAGCAGCACCGGATTGTTGTTGGTGGGACGGCCGAGGATCTCCTCGATCTGCTCGAGCTCATGGGCGCGTCCGAACGCGGGTCGCAGCTCGCCGTTCGCGGCGGCCTCGGTCAGGTCGGTGCCGTACCGCTTGAGGTTGTCGCCGAGGCGCGCGCTCGGGCGCCAGTTGGAGGCGTCGACCTCGGTCGTCCTGGGATCGCCGGGGGTGACCGGAACCGGATCGCTCGTCACGGTCGCCGCGCCCTCGACCGCAGACTTCGTGGCGGTCGTCGTCGCCACGGGATCGCTGGCGGGCTGCTGCGTCGCGGGTGCGATCGTCTCGGTCGGCTGCGGCGCGGTGAGCTGCGCGGCGGGCGTGATCGACGGCGCGCCGATCGTGCGGAGCATGGTCATCTTCGGGAGTCCCCTGACGTGGTTTCGATGAACGAAGCGAGGTGGCCACGGTACTGGGGACGAGCAGGTCGGGACGCACGATCGAGGATGCGCATGCCGGGTTCGACCACCTGCGCGTCCGCCGAAGGCCAAGCATCGAACGATCGCGCATCGAAATCGGTCGAGGCTGTGATGCTTGCCGTCGCCCGTCCACGACGAATCGGAAAAGTCACGATGCTGCTCACCACTTCGCCCGTCACGCCGACCACGCCCGCAACGCCCGGTGCGCCGGCGACGCCCGCCGCTCCTGCCACGCCGGGACAGGTCGGCGACCTGCAGGAGCCCTTCTACGGATCGCGATGGGAGCGCTCGTTCGAGATGTCGCCCGAGGTGGCCGACCAGCTCCAGGCGTACGTCGAGACGCTCGTGCCGCGCGAGACCGAGTACCCGAACCCCGAAGTGATCCAGACGGTGCACGTGCGCAGCAGCTACCCCGACCGCGGGCCGAAGGAGAAGTTCCGGATCCGCACGTACGTCGACTCGCCGGGCCCGCCCAACATCCTCGAGTTCAAGGACAAGGTGATCGAGGACGGTCACAAGGTCACCAAGAAGGTCCGCATCCCGCTCGCGCTCGACGCGGCGCAGCGACTGATGATGGGCGAGTCGGGCGCGTCCGTGATCGGTCTGTCCGATCGCGTCGGCGCCGACGCGCTCGTCGCGCAGCGTGCGATCAAGGCCGTCGACGAGCTGGGCATCCACCCGGTCGTGAAGCAGACCTACACCCGCACCTCGTTCGAGGACGCGAAGGCGGGCGTGCGCATCACGTTCGACCGCAACATCCACTACACCGGCATCGGCGAGCTCGTCCGCGCGGGCGAGATCGATCGCCCGGGCGTGATCATGGACGTGAAGGTGATCGGCAAGACGCCCGACTGGCTTGCCAAGCTGATCACCGCGCAGACCGGCGCGAACGCGATCGCAGAGGTCAAGCACGGCAAGGGCTCGACCGCCGTGGCGCAGCTGCGCGAGCGCGTCGACGCGCTCGACGCGAAGGAAGGGCACCGGCACCTGCAGCCGGCCGCCTGACCCGACGGCAAGGTCAGCGACCCTTCATCCGGGACGGGTCGAACGCGTCGCGCAGGCCGTCGCCGATGAAGTTGACGCAGAGCACGCTCACGAGGATCGCGAGCGCGGGAAACCACGTCAGCCACCAGTACTGCACGGCAGTGAACACGTCGCGCGCGTCGAGCAGCATGTTGCCCCAGGTCGGCGTGGGGAGCGCCACGCCCAGGCCGAGGAAGCTGAGCGTGCTCTCGCCGAGGATCGCAGTGGCGACCGCGAGCGTGGTGAACACTGCGAGCACGCTCACGGTGTTGGGCAGCACGTGCACGACCATCACCCGCCGGTTGCTTGCGCCGAGCGCGATCGACGCCTCCACGAACTCGCGCCTGCGCAGCGACACGACCTGGCTGCGCACGACCCGGCTGATCGGCATCCAGCCGAGGATGCTCATGATCAGGATGATCCGCCACTGCGCCGGAATCGTGCCGAGCACCTTGCCTGCGGAGCTCGACTCGGAGTTGACCACGCTGCTCATCGCGATCAGCAGGGGCAGGCTCGGGATCGTCATCAGGATGTTCACGATCCAGCCCAGCCGAGCATCCGTCGCGCCGCCGTAGAACCCCTGCATCATGCCGACGGTGGCACCCATAGTGGCGCTCAGCAGCGCCACCGAGAGTCCGATCAGCAGGCTCACGCGCCCGGCCTCGAGCAGGCGCGCCAGCACGTCACGACCGATCTGGTCCGTGCCGAGCGGATGCTCCATGCTCGGCGCGGTGGCCGCGAGCACGTCGAAGTCGACCTGCGTGGCGCTCCACGGCAGCAGCATCGGGCCCACGATGCACGCGGCGGCGAGCAGCAGCATCACGAACAGCGACACGCGTGCGGGAACGTGCCCCTGGAAGGAGTCCCAGATCGTGCGCAGCTGGGTGCGCTCATCGCTGGCGATCGGCAGCGTGTCGGCGCTCGCCGCGCGCGTTGCCGGACCCTGCATCAGCGCGCCGGCGCGCATCGGCGATGCCGGTAGTCGTCCACTCGCGTGTGTCTGCGCCGCGCTCACGATTCCACCCGCACCCTCGGGTCGAGCGCGCCGTAGAGCAGGTCGGCCAGGGCGTTGCACACGACCATCATCAGGCCGACCATCATCAGGATGTCGAGCACCACCACGCGGTCGTTGCCGTTCACCGAATCGAGCAGCAGCGTGCCCACGCCGGGCAGTCCGAACACGCTCTCCACGACGACGGAGCCCGCGACGAGCTTGCCGAGGTCGATCGCCACGAGCGTGATGATGGGCAGCAGCGCGTTGCGCATCGAGTGGCGAAGGAACACGAGCTTGCCGGGCAGTCCCTTCGCGCGTGCGCACAGCACGTACTGCTCGCCGAGCACGCCGAGCAGCTCGCCGCGCTGGTAGCGCACCCACATCGCGATGTGCGTGAGCGTGAGCGTGAGGATCGGCAACGCGAGCCGCTGCGCCCACTCGAACCACGACGCGCCGATGTCGGGCGTGCCGCTCGTGTAGAACACCACGCCGCCGGTCCAGTCGCGCAGCGTCACCGCGAGCAGCTGCAGCACGAGCGCCATGAAGAACGCCGGCATCGCGAGCAGCGAGAGCGTGAGGAACGTGGTGGCGTAGTCGATGCGCGAGTTCGCGCGCACCGCGCAGTACGCACCGAGCGGCAGCCCGATCCCGACGCTCAGCGCGAGCGAGATCGATGCGATCGTGAGCGTGAGCGGCAGCCGCTCCATGATCATCTCGCCTGCCGGCTGGAACGTGCGGATGCTCATGCCCAGGTCGCCGTGCAGCACGCCGCTCAGCCAGTGCCAGTACTGCACGATCAGGGGCTGGTCCCAGCCGTGCTCCTTGGCGATTCGTGCGACCGCTTCCGGGGAGAGGTTCGCGACCTCGAGCATGAGTGCCATGGGGGAGGGGCCGAGGCTGAGGATGCCGAACACGAGCAGGCTCGTGACGAGCATGATCACGGGCAGTGCGGCGAGTCGGCGAACGAGCAGCTCGGTCACGTGCCGACCTCCCACTGCTCGATGTTCCACGTGTGCAGCCCGACCGGGTTGAGCGCAAGCCCCGTCACGCTGCTGCGCCACGCCACCACGTCGGGGCTGCGAAACAGCGGCAGCACGGGCACCTGGTCGGCGATCCGCTCGTTGACCTGCCGCACCACCGCGGCACGCTCGACCGGGTCGACGATCTGGTCGGCCTTCGACATCAGCGCATCCGCTTCGTGGTCGCACCAGCCGGCACGGTTCTTGCCGGCCCACGACGGCTGCTTCGGAATCTCGTTGCAGCCGTAGATCAGGTTCGGGAGCGGCTCGGTGCCCGTCAGCTCGCTCCACTCACCCAGGTGGAACTGGCCGTGCGGCGCGGTGTGGCTGTAGAGCACCTCGGTCGGGATCAGCCGGATCTCGGTGCGGATCCCCTGCTCGCGCAGCTGCTCCTGTACGAGCTGCGCCACCTTCGCGCGGAACGGCATGCTGCCCGCGCCTGCCACCCACGTGAGCGTGAGCGGCGTGCCGTCCTTCGTCCACGGCCCGGATCCGCTGCGGCTCCAGCCCGCGTCGGTCAGCAGCTTCGCGACCCTGTCGGGGTCGGGCTTCGCGTAGCGGGCGAACGGCTCGTCGTAGTACACGTCGCCGGGGTTCGACACCATCGGGCTGACCGACGGCGACACGGCGCCCGACAGGATCACGTCGGTGATCATCCGGCGATCGATCGCGTACGCGAGCGCCTGCCGCACGTGGGGATCGTCGAGCGGCGGGCGGGTGGTGCGCATCACCAGCAGCTCCATCACGGCGCCCGGCATGATCGCGAAGTCGACATCCGGCGTCGCCTCGAGCTCCTGCTGCAGGTTCGTGTCTGCAGGGATGAACGCCACGTCGGCCTCGCGCATCCGAAGCTGCATCTTGAGCGTGTTCGCATCCTTCACGAAGCGGAACACGATCCGGTCGGTCTTCGCCTCATGGCCGGTGCGCCAGTAGTGCTCGTTTCGACGCAGCGTGAGGCGAACGCCGCGCTGCCACGACTCGAACACGTACGGCCCGCTCGACACGGTCACCGAGTCGTTCCAGTACGTGTTGAAGTCCATGCCGTGCAGCGCGTGCTCGGGCAGCGGCGGCGTGGCCAGGATCCGCGACAGGTACGGCGCGTACCGGGTCCGAAATCGGATCACCACCGAGCGAGAGCTCGGGCAGTCGACGGTCGAGATCTGCTCCCAGCCGAGCCGGGTGGCGATCTGGTAGCGCTCCTGCATCACGGTCTGCCAGGTGAAGCGTACGTCGTCGCACGAGATCGGCCGCCCGTCCGACCACTTCGCCGCCGGCTGCAGGTCGAACTGCACGCGCATGCCACCGCTCGGCTCGAGCACCACGCCGCCGTTGTCGAGCGTCGGCACCGACGTGGCGAGCACCGGCTGCCACTTCCCGGCATCGTCGAGCACGACGATCGGATCCGACAGGCCGTCGGTGAGCTGCTGCGCGATCGCCATCGCTCCCGGCGCGAGCCAGAAGTTGAGGATCGGTGGCTCCTTCGCCACCGCGACCACCAGCGTGCTCGGCCCGGCGGCACCGCTCGCCGGGTCGGCCGCGCCGCCACAGCCACCGAGCAGCACGGCGGCCAGCAGCACGAGCACCAGCAGCGGTGCGCTGCGCGCCGACTGCCGATGCGATCCGTCCCGATGCCCCGCCGTCGTCATGCCGGATTGTCGTGGCCCGAGCGCGCCCGGTCGCGCACGCGTAGCGAGAGGACGGGCCGATCGCTGGCCGCAATCGCGGCGGCGACCCCCGGAATCTCGATCCCGCCATGGGTTCGGCTATCATCTGCGCGTCGTCGGGGCCTCGAACACGAGAGCGACGGTCCCCGCGCGCTGGAGGGAGTTCGATGTTCCTGGACACGGCACCAGTCACCGGCCCGTCGATCACGGGCGTAACAGACGCACGGATCGTGACCGGCGGCGCCGAGGTGCTCGCCGACGCGGCACGGATCGTGCGTGATGCGCACCACGACGTGAACATCGCGCTGTTTCGCACCACCCACGCCCCGATCTTCGACGCCCTGAGTGCAGTGGCGCGTCGCGGCGTCCACGTGGAGATGCTCGTCGACGACCGCGAGGTTGCCCGAACGCCCGTGCCGCCCTGGCTGGCGAGCCACGCGGTCCTGCACGGGTACGGACCCGCGCCCGGCAAGCAGCACTCGAAGGCGATCTCGATCGACGGCGGACACCGCGTGCTCGTCGCCACCGACGTGTCCGATCACGACGCGCTCGGCCGCATGGAGTTCGCAGCCGAGCTGCACGGCGAGGATGCAGCGGTCGTCGAGAAGCTCCTGGTCGCCACCATGCGCGGCGACAGCGCGGCACAGCTCGACGCGCTCGCCGGCGCAGCATCCCGCGGCGTGTACGCGAACGACCCGACGCTCGGATGGTTCGGGCTCACCGACACCATCGAGTCGCTCCTCGCGAGCGCGCGAACCCGGCTCGATGTCGCAACGAAGGTGCTCATCGATGCGCGGACCGGCGCCGCGCTGATCGCGGCAGCTCAGCGCGGGGTCGCCACGCGCGTGCTCGCGCACGAGGGCGATCCGAAGATCCTCGCTGCGCTGCGCGACGCCGGCGTCCACGTGTCGCTCGTGCCGTACGAGACCGCAGACGCGGCTCGGCTGACGATGCACGGCACCGCGATCCGCTCTGACGAGCGAGCGCTGTTCACCACCGCCTACTTCGATCCGCGTGTGCTGCACGGATCGACCGACCGGCGCTCCCGCGAACTGGGAATGGTGCTCGACGGGAGCGCCGCCCGTCAGCTCGACGCCGCGATCGACCACGTGTTCGCCGGCGGCGCAACGGCCTCGAGCGCGACGGCGTAGCAGGCGCGCAGTCGCTTCAGACCACGAAGATCGTGAACTCGTGCAACGGTAATCCGAACCTGCCCGACTGTCGCGGTGAGGCCGCGTGCGGGTCCCCATGCACCTCGCATCGACGCTGTTCGACGTGATGCGGATGGGCATGGTGGTGCAGGTCCGACCCTGACGCGCGGCCCCATCGCGCAGCGCAGGACCGTCGAATTCGCCGCCGAGAGGGCCAAGTTCGCGTTGAAATCGCGGAAAATCGGGGAATTTCGGGCGTTCGGAGCTCACATGACGCGCAAACGTCCTGTGCAGACGCTAGCGTTCACCCGTCCTGTTACCGGCAACCCCAGGGGAGAACGCCCAGATGGCACTCACGCAGACCCAGCTCATCGCCAAGCTCGCCGAAGAGACCGAGCTCACCAAGGCAGAGGTCAAGACCGTCCTGACCGCGCTCGAGGAGACCATCCTCAGCGAGATCAACGAGGCCGAGAAGGTCAAGATCGGCAGCCTCGTGCAGCTGCAGGTGAAGCTGAAGCCCGCCACCAAGGAGCGCGAGGGTCGCAACCCCGCGACCGGCGAGACCATCACCATCGCCGCCAAGCCGGCATCGGTGCAGCTCAAGGCCCGCCCGCTGGCGAAGGCCAAGAACGCGCTGCCGACCGTGCAGAAGGCGAAGAAGGTCCTCGGCTGATCCAACTCGGATCCGTTGAGTGCGAAGGCCCCGCTTCGGCGGGGCCTTCGTG
>JAGQUL010000072.1:0-1510 GCA_020438525.1 Thermoleophilia bacterium
AGCGTCTCCGCGGCGTTGCACACACCCGGCCGGTGCGTCTTGGCGTTGAGCACGATGTCGCGCGCCATCTCCTTGTCGGCGCTCTCGTCCACGAACACGTGGCAGTTGCCCCCGGCCGCCGCGAGGATCGGCACCTTCGCGTGCTCGTACAGGAACTTCTTGAGGCCCTCGCCGCCGCGCGGGATCACCAGGTCGACGCTGCCCTCCGTGGCGATCAGCTCGCGGAACGCATCGCGGTCCTCGGGCGGGAAGTTCCAGATGCACTCCTCCGGCAGGCCGTGCTCCTCGAGCGACCGACGCAGCAGCTCGAGGATGTGCCGGTTCGTGTCGACCGCCTGGCTCGAGCCGCGCAGCACGATCCCGTTGCCGGTCTTGATCGCGATCGCGGCGGCATCCGCGGTGACGTTCGGCCGCGCCTCGTACACCACGCACACCACGCCGAACGGCACGCGCACCTGCTGCAGGCGCAGGCCGTTGTCGAGCGTGCGCTCACCGACGACCTCGCCGAGCGGATCGTCGAGGTCGGCGATCGCCTCCACGGCCGCAGCGATGTCCTCCATGCGCTGCTCGTCGAGGCTGAGCCGATCGAGCAGAGCGGGCGTCACGCCTTCCTCGCGCGCACGCTGCACGTCGTCGGCATTGAACCCGAGGATCTCGGCCGCTCCCACGCGCAGGTTGTCGGCGAACGTGCGCAACACGGCATCGCGCTTCTCGCGCGGCGCCGCGCCCAGTGTGCGCGCGGCGGTTCGGACCTTCTCGACGTGACGGATATCGGCGACCGTGCTCATGGCCCCAGACTATCCCGTTTTCGGCAGCGCTACTCGTCCTCGAGGCCGGCTTCTGCCGCGAGCTCGCCGGCGTCGTCGGTCACCTCGGCGCCCCACCACAGCTCGAGCGGGATCCCGAACGCCTCGACCGTGGTGCCGTTGCGCGCACCGGCAGCCTTGAGCGCGCGCAGCGCACCGGTCTCCTCCAGGAAGTCGACGAGCCGCTCGCGCGCATGGTCGTCGTCCTCCGCCCGCTCCGCCAACGCCCGCATCGAGGGATCGCCCACGATCCGGTAGGTGTCGCGCTCGCGGAAGATCCGCCACCGCCGCCGCTTCGGCCGCGGTCGGTACACCCGGTACTCGTCGAGCACGAGCTCCGGCCGCCTGACCTCGCCCGGCTGGCGCTCGATCTCGCCGTAGCGGTCGCTCGCCTGGAAGAGCGCCGTGAGGAACGCCGCGAGCCCCTGCCCGGTCGCGCTCGACAGCTCGTGGATGCCGAGCACCGGGCCCCGCTCGCCCGCGAGCAGCGACAGCTCCCGCTCCACGACCTCGCGCGCCTGCGCGGCGACCTCGTCGTCGACGATCAGGTCGCGCTTGCTGAGCACCACCAGCTGCGGCAGCTGCGCGATCCTCGGCTCGAACTTCCACAGCTCGGTCTGGATCACCCGCACGCTCTCCGCGAGCCCCTCGATGTCGCCGCGCGCCGCCGGCTCGAGGCTCACCACGTGCACGAGGATCCGCGC
>JAGQUL010000072.1:1653-5581 GCA_020438525.1 Thermoleophilia bacterium
GTGAACGGGTAGTCGCCGACCTTCGGCTTGGCGTTGGAGATGCGCCGCAGCAGCGAGCTCTTGCCGGCGTTCGGCAGCCCCGCAAGCGCCGCATCCGCCATCAGCTTGAGGCGCAGCTCCGCTCGGAACTCGTCGCCGGGCAGGCCGATCTCCGCGAACGTCGGCGCCCTGCGCACGCTGCTCGTGAAGTGGGTGTTGCCCCACCCGCCCTTGCCTCCGGTGGCGACGACGACCTCCTGCCCGGGATGGACGAGGTCGCACAGCTTGCGGCCGTCCTCGCTGAAGGCCTGGGTGCCGGCGGGCACGGGGATCACGCGATCGCTGCCGCGCTTGCCGTGCTGCTTCTTGCGCGAGCCGGAGCCGCCGGGCTCGGCGGCGTACACGAGGCGCCTGCGAAGGTGTGCGAGGTCGCGGCGCGAGGGGTCGACGCGCAGCACCACGTTGCCGCCGTCGCCGCCGTCGCCGCCGTCCACGCCACCGCGTGGGACGTGTGCCTCGCGGCGCATGGATGCAGAACCGTCACCCCCGCGGCCGGCGCGCAGCACGATGGTGACTCGGTCGTAGAACACGGAGGTTCAGCGGCCTCCCTGCGAGCAGCGCGCGATCAGCCGGCCTGCTCGAGCACGTCGATGAAGCGGCCGCGGCGGCCGGTGCGGAACTTCACCACGCCGTTCACCGAGGCGAACACCGTGTCGTCCTTGCCCATCATCGCGCCGTCGCCGGGCTGGAACTTGGTGCCGCGCTGGCGGACGATGATCGTTCCGGCGTTCACGAACTGGCCGTCGAAGCGCTTCACGCCGAGGCGCTGCGCGTTCGAATCGCGACCGTTGCGGCTGGAACCCTGACCCTTCTTATGTGCCATGCGAGTGTCTCCTCGAAATCCGTGTGGTGGTTGGTCAGGTCAGAGGCTGATGGAGTCGCACGTGACCTTCACGAGCGTGCGGCGGTAGCCGAGCGTTCGCTTGCTGGTGCGACCCTGCTTGGGGCGGAACTTCATCGAGCGCTCGCCGCGGATCCGGACGGTGCCGGCCTTGGAGAGCTTGACGGTGGCCTTCGCCGCGTCGGCGCCGGTCTTCACCGTCTTGCCGTCGGCAACGAGCAGCACCTCTGCGCTCAGGTCCTGCTCCTCGGGCTGGTCGACGAGGAACCAGCGGCCCTTCTCGACCCGGTGCTGCTTGCCTGCGACCTTGATGACTGCGTACACGATTGAAGCTCCTCGTTTCATCGGTACGCCGTGGACCTTGGGCTGGTCAGGGGGCATCACGGCGCACCGGCGCACGCCCATTCCGGGCGCGCGAAGGTGGAATGATACCGAACCTGCGCAGCAGCCGCAAACGGCTACCAGCTGCCCCATGCCGGCGGGTTGGACACGCGGACGAACTTCGCCTTCACCTGAAGCCATCCGTTGCTGGCCGTGTAGACCCACGTCCAGGGCGAATCCGCGATCTGGTACACGTAGATCGGGCGGCCGTCCTTGAGGGTGACCCACTTGCTGGTGGAGTAGCGCCACGCCCACACGTAGAACACGCCGCCGGCCTTCACGCAGTAGGTCGACGACGACGTGCAGTTCGCGTTCGAGATCGTGCCCATGCCCTTGTAGTTGGGCTTGGCATCCGCGTAGGTGGCGGCGCTTGCGGCGCTCGGCAGCAGCCACGTCGCCAGCATCGCGGTTGCAATGATCATCACCATTCGCATCGATCGGCGCATGGTCTCGTCCCCCGGTGAATCGTCCCGGCGCGCAGGCGTCCATCCCGCGCGCAGCTCCCGATTCCACTATCCGCGGGATTCGCGTCCTGTCAACGCTCAGCCGAGCGACACGGTGGCCGGATCGCCCTCGGACCAGCCGCTCGTGCGGAAGGGCTGCACCTCGAACGAGCCCTGGCCGCCGCGTGCGCGGAAGGCGAACGACGCCCACTCGCCAGGCGCGGCCTCGCGCTCGAGCATCTTCGTGGCGACGCGCTCGTTGATCCAGCCCTCGCCGGTCCAGCCGGGCGCGGTGCTCCGCCGCAGGCCGAGGTACACCGCGTCGTCGCCGTCGCGCGTCCAGGTCTCGGATCCGGCGTTGCGCACGCGCACCACGACGTTCCACGCGGTGCCGCCCGCGATGCCGGCGTTCGCGGGGATCCGCTCGACGGTCGACTCGCCCGCCACGAACGGCGGCACGCTGAACGCCACGAGCCGCTCGATCTCGGGCCCGAACGGCCCCGACGGTCCTTCCAGCCGCCACGTCGTGAGCGCGGTGCCGTCGCTCGCGCCGACCGCTGCGAGCTGCACGCTGAAGCTCGCCTCCTCGCCCGGCTGCACCGACATGCCCGATGCGAGCGCGCCGTAGGGGGCGCCCACCACGCGCGGCTCCACGTCGACGCGGCGCAGCCGCACGTCGCGGGCGTTCCACGCCACGTAGCCGGTGTTGCGCACCTTCACCACGAGCGGCTTCGGTGCGCCGACCGACACCTCGAGCGCCGGCTTGGTCGCCGCGCCGGCCGCCTGGCCTGAGTCCTCGAACCCGAAGCTCTCGAGCGCCGCGCCGCCGAGCGGTCCGAGCGGGATCGTGCCCGCAACGCCGTCCATGTCGACGTCGTTGGGGTCGCCGCCCTGCTCGATCAGGAACCGCGAGACGTTCCTGGTCCAGTTGTCGTTGAGCCCGGTCGGGTCGTTCGCCGCGCCGATCGGCGCGTACTTCTGGTGGATGAGCGCAACCGTGGTGCGCCCCTCCGACAGGTAGTTGGTGCGCAGGCCCTCCGCGACGGTGTCGATGCCGTCGGCCCAGGAGCCGAACTCGTACGGGCCGTTCGGGCAGCCCCAGCCCCACGCGTTGAACGGCGCGCAGGTGATCTGTCCGAAGTTCGATTCGGCGCCGGCGATCGCCACGAGCAGGCGCGGATCCAGCTGCCAGCGCCCGCCGCTCGCCACGAACGCCGCGCCCTGACCGGCCATCGGCGAGCCCTTGCTGAGCAGGTAGGCGTCCACCTGTGCGGGGGTCGGCAGGCCACGGGCAGGTCCGCTGGAGCGAGCGGTCGACGACGATGCCGCCAGCGCATCACCGACCGGCGCCACTGCGAGCGCGGCGTCGTCGGCGCCCGCGGCGATCCCGATCGCAGGCAGCACCAGCAGCGCCGTCAGTGCGGCGAGCAGGGCAATCGGTGCGTGCGGTCGTGGCATGCCACCTCGGACATCGGCGCATGGACGGGGCGACCTGAACGGTACGCGCACGCTGCACGCTTCGCAACTGCGACCAGCCCGGGCGCGATGCGGCCCTCATCCTTCAGCGAGCAGCAGCGGGGCGATCTCGGCGTGCACGGAGGGGGCGGCGGCAATGATGCCGGTGGTGCCGACGAGCGGCAGGTCGGGCGAGCCGGTCTCGGGCACGGTGGCAACGCCACCGGCAGCCACCACGAACGGCGCGCCGACGCCCCAGTCCCACGGGTTGAGCCCGCCGCGCTGGATGTACGCGCCGGTGCGCCCCACGCCGGTCCATGCCAGCGCGAGGCACGCGCTCGCCAGCTGGCGGGTGCCGCGAAAGCGCGCGATCACCTCGGGCAGCCGCCGCACGCTCGAGCCCAGGTACACGAGCGCATTGCCGGCACCATCCGGATCGCGCAGCTGCACGAGCTGCCCGTCGTGGTAGGCACGCCCGGGCCCGTCGGCGTCGACCTCCACGCTGAACGTCTCGCCGACCATCGGATCGACGATCGCGCCGGCCACCGGTCGACCGCTCCGCCAGCATGCGACCGACACCGCGAAGTGCGGGATGTTGTGGGCGAAGTTGATCGTGCCGTCGAGCGGATCGACGATCCACAGCTCCTCGACCGTCGCGGGATCCAGGTCGTCGTCGACCTTCGTGCCGTCGGGGCGGGTGAAGCCACCTTCCTCGGCAAGGACGAGCGCGCCGGGCGCGGCGATCTCGTCGATGCCGCGCAGCACGAGC
>JAGQUL010000014.1 GCA_020438525.1 Thermoleophilia bacterium
CGTATATGGTAGCGGAAATAGGACTTGAACCTACGACACCTCGGTTATTTTTTTAGTGCTATAGCCACCTCCGCTATTTACACATTTTTGGTTGCGGGCGCAGTTCTTAACTCTACGACCTTCGGGTTATGAGCCCGACGAGCTACCAGACTGCTCCACCCCGCGGCGTGCTGCACATCGTACCGGGGTGCGGGTGGGAACGCAACTGCGAGCGTGTCAGCGTTCGAAATCGAGGCGGCGAGCGTCGTCGTAGAGCTCGTGCACGCGCTGCCAGACGACGTCGCGGACGTGGTCGACGTTCTCGGGCGTGGGCTCGAGTCCGTCGAACGAGATCGGCTCGCCGTAGACGGTGGTGGCGCGCGGGCGGCGCCAGCGCGGGCGGCCGTAGATGTGACGCTCCTTCACGCCCCAGGTCGCGCATGGCACGATCGGCACGCCGACCTCGAGCGCCAGTCGCGCGAAGCCGCGTTTGGCCGGACCGAGCTCGGCAGACGCCCGAAAGCGGGTGCCTTCGGGATACACCACGACCGGATGCCCGGCGCGCAGCAGGCGACGCGCGAGCTCCATCGCGAACTGGTCGCCCTTGCCGCGACGGACCGGGAAGCCGCCGCCGTTGCGCACGATGAATCCCATCACCGGATTCTTCATGAGCGTGTCCTTGGCCATGAAGCGCAGGTGGCGCTTCTGCGGCGACGCGTGAAGGAACGGGTCGGCCCACGACGAGTGGTTCGGCACGAGCACGTATGCGCCGGTCGCGGGCAGGTTGTCGAGACCGAATGCCTTGAGCTGGTACCCGAGCTTCCACCACCAGACGGTGAGGATTCGCGCGATCCGGTCCATCACGCCGGAGTCGACCTCGAGCCACGGCTCGTAGTCGGCATCGGTGTAGGTGCGCGGGGCACCGTCGTGCGCGGTCGTGGGATCTGGCATCGCAGCCGATCGTACACGGCTCGCCCCGGAATTCAGCGAGGGCGGGTCGCTGGTGCGACACCGCCCTCGTGAATCACGCAGGTTCCCGGTCCGATGGCGCGCGGTGCCGGGAAAGCGACCAACGCGCGGTGTGGGAGGGGATATGGAGCCCGCGCTGCGGTGCCTGGGAGGGGAGGTGGCAGCCGCGGCGGTATGTGGGACGGATCGGGCTTCCAGGGGAGGATCGATCCGGGACGTGCGTGTCAGCCAATGAGGGCGGGTCGCGATATGTGGGAGCTCGCGTACCCCCGGCCCGAGGCCTTGTAGGCAGAATATTTTCAGATCAGACCCGGTCAGTGCAAGATCTTTTCCAGACGTTGGCCGTACTTGCCGATCAGAACCAGCGGACATCGCGGAATCGATGCCCGGCGATCCACATCCATCGTGGTGCGCGCGTACGTGTGAACGGGGTGATCTCGTCGAGATGACCGCACTCGTTCGCGACATGGTGGGGAGCCAGGAACATGGTTGCCTCCTTTCGGTGTATCGGTGATCTTCTTGTCAAGAACATGATATCTCGAATGATTTATGGATTCAACCGCATATATCCTGATGGATTACGGACGCACGTCCCTCGCGGCGCCCACGTCGGGGTCCTGCTCGATCCGGTTCGATCCACGAAATCGCTGCATCATCAGGGGTTTTCGGTGCTATTGCGCGATCCTGGTCGTCGTCGCCCATCGTGGAGTGGCCCGACGGGGCCGCAGCAGCGGGCATGCGGACCATCACCGGCCGCCTTCGACGCGACCGGGGCCGCGCTCGATAGACTTGCGTCCCTCGCGCGAGCGAGCGCGGGATTCGATGCCCTACGGACGGGGCGTCGGTGCACCACACCACGGAGGGACACGGATGACGAACGTCGGACGAAGCACGCCGGCCACGATCGCCACCACCGCGACCGGCATGGCACCGCGGCTCGCGCAGCCACAGCTCGACGCGAGCACGACTGCCGACGTGGATTCGCCGTCGGGCGCGATGCCGCCGCTGAAGCTGCGGGAAGGTCGCGCGGCCGGCGCGCAGCAGGCGGTCGAAGGCGCTGCAGGCGGCGGGCTCGTGATCCCCGACTGGGTCAAGGACGCGGTGTTCTACCAGGTGTTCACCGACCGCTTCGAGAACGGCGACATGGGCAACGACCCGCAGGGCACCGTGCCGTGGGGCAGCAAGCCCACGATCGAGCAGATGCAGGGCGGCGACCTCGACGGGGTCGCCAAGCGGATGGGCTACCTCACCGAGCTCGGCGTGAACGCGCTCTACTTCAACCCGATCTTCGAGGCGCCCTCGAACCACAAGTACAACACGGCGAGCTACGAGCGGATCGCGCCGGACTTCGGCGGGCGCCCGGCCTACGACCGGATGGTCGAGAGCGCGAAGAGCCACGGGATGAAGATCATCCTCGACGGCGTGTTCAACCACGTGTCGCACCAGCACGACTGGTTCAAGGACGTGCGCGAGAACGGACCGAAGAGCAAGTACTGGGATCGCTTCAGCGTGCGCAACTGGCCGATCACCTACAAGCGTGACAAGGAAGGCGTGCTGCGCAGCGACGACTACGAGTCGTGGTGGGGCTACGCGACGCTGCCGGTGCTCAAGACCGACGATCCCGAGGTGCGCGACTACTTCCTGACCGGCAAGGACGCGATCATCAAGAAGTGGGTTCGCGAGGGCAAGATCGACGGCTGGCGCATGGACGTGGCCGACGACTCGAACTTCTCCGCCGACTACTGGCGCACCGCGCGCAAGGAGCTGAAGTCGGTGAACCCCGACGCGTACATGGTCGCGGAGAACTGGAAGGACGCCTCGGCGATGCTCCAGGGCGACCAGTTCGACGGGGCGATGAACTACCAGTACTTCACGTGGCCGTCGGTCGACTTCTTCGCCAAGAAGAGCGTGACCGCCGACGACTTCGTGAACCGGCTCAAGAACGGCTACTCGCGCGAGGCCAAGCACGGGATGTTCAACATCCTCGACTCGCACGACACCGAGCGCTTCATCACGCAGGCCGGCGGCGACTGGTACCGCCAGCGCCCGGCGGCGATCTTCCAGATGACCTACATCGGAGCGCCGGTGGTCTACTACGGCGACGAGATCGGGATGGACGGCGGCAAGGATCCCGACAACCGCCGCGGCATGGAGTGGCAGTACGTGGACGGATCGCTGCGGCGCGCGGAGCCGGCGCTCCACAACGGTGCCGACGTGACGCGGCAGGAGCGGGCCGACCAGCTGTTCGCGCTGTACCAGAAGCTGATCGCGACGCGGAAGGCGGAGCCGGCGCTGCGGCGTGGCGACTTCTCGGTGGTGGCGACGCACAACACGAACCAGACGCTCGTGTACCGACGCAAGGTCGAGGGCAACGACCGCGACGCGATCGTGGCGATCAACAACAACGTCGTGAACAAGGACATCACGGTCCCGCTCGCGGGGATCGCCGACGACGGCACGCGCTTCACGGACGCGCTCTCGGGCCACACCTACGAGGTGCACGGCGGCGAGATCAAGCTGCTGAACGTGGACGGCAACTACGGCGCCGTGCTGCTGCGCGACGTGTGATGGGTCGAGGCATGAACGAAGAATCGGGGACGACGGTCGCGCCCTCGCCGCTGGCGACGAGCTCGCCGCTGGTGCACGGGCCGGGCGCGCAGGCAGCGCAGGAGCAGGCGACGCGCCCGAGCGGTCCCGCGCCGGGATGGCGACGCGCAGGCATGCTGCTGCACGTGACGAGCCTGCCGGGTCCCGACGGGATCGGCGACATGGGGGCACCGTCGCGGCGGTTCGTGGACTGGCTCGCGCAGGCCGGGCTGCGGCTGTGGCAGACGCTGCCGCTGCACCCGCCGGCGAACGCGGCGATGAGCCCGTACGACGCGGCGAGCGCGTTCGCGGGCAACCCGTTGCTGATCAGCCTCGACGACGTTGCGGCGCTCGGGCTGCTGCCGGACACGCTGCCGGAGATCCGCAGCTCGGTGGGCGTGGGCGCGGCGGCGATGATCGATCCCGCACAGCGGATGGTGGCGGGCCGCGCGGGCGGGATCGATCCGCTCGCGCGCACGGCGCGGTGGAAGCTGCCGCTGGTGCGCCAGGCGGCGCGGCAGCTGCTCGGGCTGCCGGCCGGGCACGAGCTGATGGTCGACTTCCTGGCGTTCTGCGAGCGCGAGGCGTGGTGGCTGGCGGATCACGTGGCGTTCACTGCGCTGCGCGAGGAGTACCCGGGCGTGCCGCGCGCGCAGTGGCCGGTCGAGGATCGCGTGCGCAAGGTCGGTGCGCACCGCGCGCGTTCGCTCGCGATCGGTGCGACGCACCAGCACCCGGAAGCCGCGGTGCAGTACCTGTTCGATCGACAGCTGCGTGAGCTCCACGCGCACGCGCGTGCGCGCGACGTGTGGCTGATGGGCGACGCGCCGATCTACGTGGGCGACGACAGCGCCGACGTGTGGGCGCAGCCGGAGCTGTTCCTGCTCGACGAGCAGCACCTGGCGCGCGTGCGCACGGGCGCGCCGCCGGACGCGATGGATCCCACCGGCCAGGTCTGGCCGATGCCCGCCTACGACTGGGCGGCGAACGCCGCCAGCGACTGGGAGTGGTGGATCCGCAGGCTGCGGCGCGAGTTCGACGCGGCGGACGTGGTGCGCATCGATCACTTCCGCGCGTTCGCGGACTGGTGGAGCGTGCCGCCGCAGGCAGCGTTCGCCGAGCAGGGCCACTGGGAGCCGGGGCCGGGCATGGCGTTCTTCGATGCCGTGTCGACGGCGCTCGGACCGCTCGAGCTGGTCGTGGAGGATCTCGGCCAGGAGACCGAGCCGCTGCGCCGGTTGCGCGAGCAGACCGGCCTGCCGCAGATGCGCGTGCTCGTGCAGGGACTGGACGAGGACGGCTCGAGCCTGCACCTGCCCACCGCGTGGACCGGCAACGAGGCTGCCTATACCGACACCCACGACTACGACACGATCGCCGGATGGGCGCAGTCGGCGCTGCACGCGGCGACCACGGACGACACCGACGACCGGCTCGCGCGAGCGCTGCGGCTGACGGGCGCGAGCGACGTGGTGGAGCTGCCGCGGGCCGCGATCGAGACGGTGATGCAGTCGCAGGCCCGCTACGCGGTGGCGCCGCTGCAGGACTGGCTCGGGATGGGCAGCGAGTCGCGGATGAACGTCCCCGGCACGGCCGACGGCAACTGGCGATGGATCGCGCCGACCGGGGTGTTCGACGACGAGCTCGCGCAGGAGATCGCAACGTCGGTGGCACGCGCGGGACGAACCGCCGATGCCTGACGCGCTCCTGGATGCTGCCGGCTGGATCGCGCTCGGGTGCGGGATCGGTGCGCTGCTCGTGCTGGCGTACATGGGCTGGCGAACCCGGCAGGACTGGCGCCGCGTGCGGCTGACGCAGCAGGCGGCAGTGGCGCTCGTGGACGTGCACGCGGATCGCGTGCTGGCATCGATCGACGAGGCGAACGAGCGCGTCGGTCGGGTTGCCGACGACGGCGAGCAGCTGGCCGAGTCGCTGGCGCAGCTGCGCGGCGACGTGAGCCGGCTGAAGTGGCTGCTCGAGCAGGTGCCACAGGAGCGCGCCCGACTCAAGCGGGCGATCGGTGACCTGCTGCTGCCGACCGACGACACGAGGCGGAAGGGCGACGACGATGCACCGTGAACCGGAGACCGTACGGATCGCGGCGGTCGACATGGGATCGAACACGACGCGGCTGGTGGTGGCGGACGTGCAGCGCGACGAGCACGGGCGCCTGCGCCACGACGTGCTCGAGCGACGCTCGACGATCACGCGCCTGGCCGAAGGCGTGGATGCGCGCGGGATCCTGTTGCCGGAGCCGATCACGCGCGTGCGCAACGCACTCGTCGAGTACCGCGCAGCGGCGCGCGAGCACGGCGCGGTGTTCGTGCTCGCCACCGCCACGAGCGCGGTGCGCGATGCCGACAACGGCGAGGCGTTCCTCGGCGAGGTCGAGCACGGCTTCGGGTTCCGGGCGCAGCTGCTCGACGGCACCGAGGAGGCCGAGGCGACCTGGGCTGGCGTGACGAGCGATCCCGCGACCGCGGCGCGTGCGGCCGCCGGCACCGGGTTGCTGGTGGACATCGGCGGGGGCAGCACGGAGATCGTGCTGACCGATCGCGGCGAGATCGTCGACCGGCACTCGCTCCAGCTGGGCAGCGTGCGGCTGACCGAGCGATTCCTGGCCGATGCGGGCGATCCCCCCTCGCCCGACGCGATCGCGCGTGCGCGCGACGCGGTGCGCGAGCAGCTCGCGGCGCGGTTCCCGCAGCCGGGGCTGGTGTCGCTGCCGATCGCGGTTGCGGGCACGGCAACCACGGTGAGCGCGATCCTGCTGGACCGGCCCAGCTACGAGCCGGAGCTGGTGCACGGGTTCAGCTTCGGGGCGGACCAGCTCGACGAGGTCGTGCAGCGGCTGGCGAGCGTTCCGCTCGAGCAGCGGCGCGACGTGAACGGCCTGGAGGCGGAGCGCGCACCGGTGATCGTGGGCGGCCTGCTCGTGCTGCAGGAGGCGCTCGCACACTTCGGGATCGACGAGATCGAGACGTCGGAGCGCGACATCCTCGACGGAATTGCGCTCCTTGCAGGAAAGATTGCGCTCGATGAGGGGATCGAGGAGCTGCCCGAGCCGTTTGGACAGACTGTGTGCTGATAGGGGGTTGCGCGATCTCGCGACCCGTGGTTCCATGTTGTTGAGGGACGGATTACCTCCCTCAGGGACACATACACGGGGACGATCCATCTGGCGAGGACGACATCCCGGTGTCTCGTTTCGGGTTTCGCGGTTCGGCGACTGCGCTTCCCGATTTGCAACACCCTTCCAAAGCAACTCGATGAGAGGTCCGATCGGCGTCGGACCTCTCATCATCTTCCGAGGCCCGTAGCACCTGCTGCGGGCCTCGGTTGCGCTCGGGGTCGGATCAGAAGAGGCCCTGCGTGGCCGCGGCGCTGGGCGCGTCGTCGGACGGCTCTGCCTCGAGCGAGTCGAAGCCCCGGGCCGCGCCGGTGGCGGCCTCCGCCTCGAGCAGCCGGTCGAGCGCGTCCTGGGCGCGGCGCTCCTTCTCGGTGTCGCCGAGCCGGGAGCTGAAGAAGTCTGCCGCGGCGAGCGCCTTGGCCTCGGGGCCGAGCGCGTCCTGCCACTCGGCATGCTTGTAGGCGCCGTGGGCCTGCTCGATGATGTGCAGCAGGCGCGCCTCGACGCTCTTGGGCGCGCCCACGGCAGCACACGCCTTGGCGAGGCGAAACGTGGACCAGATCTGGTGCTCGCCCATCAGCCCCTGTGCGGTGTACTGGATCGTGGGCGGCATCGTGTAGGTGTCGAGCTTGCCGATGTCGTGCAGGAACACGCCCGCGAGGAAGTACGGCCGGTCGTAGTCGGTGCCGGTCGACTCGAGCAGCGCGAGGCCGGCGCTGCCGACCTCGACGAGGTGCCGCACGAGCCCGCCCGGCTCGGCGTGGTGCAGGCGCACCGCGGCGGGTGCCATGCAGAAGTCGTCCCACGTGCCCGGCTCGGTGAAGCAGGCGCGCAGAACGTCGCCGTAGACCGTGCCGTCGCACTGCTGCAGCCAGGCCTCGAGCGTGGCCACGCGCTGTGCGTGCACCTCCGGGTCGAGCCCGCCGAGCACGAGCACGTCCTGCGGCGACAGGTCGGCCACGTCGTAGGCGTTGATGATGCAGCTCATCGAGCCGTTGAACTCCTCGACCTTGAGGCGCGCATCGATCGCACCGGCGGTCTCGAGCGCATCGACGAGGTCGGCGTCGAAGCAGCGGGCAGTGAACGAGCCGGTGCCGTCGCGCAGCTCGACGGTGGCGAATCGATTGCCGGCGCGACTGTCCTTGAAGGTGCAGTTGACCACGGCGAAGCGCCCCTCGGAGTAGAACGCGCGACCGCCCGCACCCTCGTACTCTGCTCGGATCTGCTCCACGGTGCTCGGCATCTGCTGCGCTCCTTCTTCACCCACCGACTGCGTGGCTGCCACTGTAGCCCCGAAGGCGGACAGAGCGCCATGCGTCGCACGCCACTACCATCCCTCGGAACTCATGTGCAACGCATGTCATGCCACCGCGCGAACGGCAGCTGACGGAATCGAACCGCTGCTGCGCGGGCGTGCGAATGCGCCGCTGCCGAGGTGCGACAGCCAGCCGTTGACCGTGAGCACGGTCCACAGCTCGCTCGGCTGGAAGCCGTTCACGCCGGCGAGGTAGTCGGCCGAGAACACCGACGCGCTGCCCGCGGCGCCGGGCGAGCTCCACCCGCCTGCCGACTCCGGGCGGCCGGCGATCGTCAGGTCGAGCACCATGTCTCGCAGCGCCGGACGCTCGCGCCACCAGTGCAGCGGCGTGGGGAACCCCTTCTTGTCGCGGCGCTGCACGACCTCGCGCGGCAGCCAGTCGGCCACGGCGCTGCGCAGCAGCGGCTTGGGGTTGCCGGGCTCGAACAGCAGGTCGCTCGGGATCCGCAGCGCCAGCTCCACGAGCCGGTAGTCGAGCAGCGGCGTGCGGCTCTCGATCGACGCCGCCATGCTCGTGCGATCCTCCACGTGCAGCAGACCCGGCAGGTAGCAGCGCAGGTCGTGCCACAGCAGCTCGCGCACGTCCGCGTGCGCGAGCGCGCCACGCCTGACCTGCTCGCGCAGCATCGGGTCGACGCTCGCGAGGAATTCCGGATCGAGGTACCCGTCGCTCGCCCGCGTGCTCGTGCGCCGAACGCGCCGCCACTCGCCGCGTGCCATTCGCGCAAGCTCGATCGCCGCACCGGCGCGCCCCATCGGCCCGGCGCTGCCCATGCGTCGCTTCCAGTAGAGCGCGCGGTGCCTCAGGTAGCCGCCGAACAGCTCGTCGCCGCCCTGCCCGCCGAGCACCGCCTTCACCCGCTCGCGCGCGACGAGGTCGCACACCTTGAGCTGCGGGAACACGCCCGGGCCGGCGATCGGCTCGTCCATGTGCCAGAGGATCCGGGCGAACTCGTCGGCGAGCTCGTCCACGCCGATCTCCACCTCGTGCATCTCCACGCCGGCATGCGCAGCGACCGCCCGCGCCCAGCGCCGCTCGTCGCTCGCGGCGTCGTCGGTGAACGCACCGGTGAACGTGTGGAACGGATCGCTGCCTGCATGATGCCTGGCCGCCGCCGCCGTGAGCGCGCTCGAGTCGAGCCCGCCCGACAGGTGCGCGCCGACCGGCACGTCCGCGCGCAGGCGGATCCGCACCGCGTCGTCGAGCAGCTCGCCGACCGCCTCCGACCACTCCTGCGCATCGCCGAACGCGGCGTCCTCGGAGCGCTCGGGGCTCCACCACTGCCACGTGCGCATCGGCACGTTCTCGCCGAGCATGATCGCGGTGCCCGGCTCGAGCACGTGCACGCCGCCGTGGAACGAGCGCCCCTCGCTCGTGTAGCCGCGCGCGAGGTACTCGTACACGGCGTCGGGATTCATCCCGCCCGGTGCCAGCCCCGCAGCATGCAGCGCCTTGCTCTCGCTCGCGAAGCCGAACCGTCGTCCGTCCCACGTGTACGTGAGTGGCTTGATGCCGAGCCGGTCGCGCGCGACGAACAGCGATCGCTCGCGGCGATCCCAGATCGCGAACGCGAACATGCCGTTGAAGCGCGACAGGCAGTCGGGCCCCCACTCGGCGTAGGCGGCGAGCAGCACCTCGGTGTCGCTCGTCGATCGGAACTCGTGGCCGAGCCGGCGCAACGTGTCACGCAGCTCGACGTAGTTGTAGACCTCGCCGTTGTAGGTGATGACGTAGCGGTCCTCGCCGTACTGCATCGGCTGTGCGCCCTCGTGGGACAGGTCGAGGAACGCGAGCCGGCGATGCCCGAGCACGATCCCCGGATCGGCCCAGGTGCCGCAGCCGTCGGGGCCGCGGTGCGCCTGCACGTCGAGCATCCGCGAGACCGCGCTCGCGTCGTTCGTTCCGTGCCTGTCGTAGATGCCGGCGATGCCACACATATTCGGTCGCATCGGCCACTTCGTGGCCTGTCTTGAGCACCGATTGCAGGGATCGGCGACGACGACCCGGCGGTGCGGTCAGGCGGCGTCGGAGCGTCGGGTGTCGTCGGAGACCGGGGTGGCGTCCCACTGCACGCCGACGAGCGAGTCCACGAGCAGCTCGCAGGCCGCCAGGTTGGTGTCGCGGTCGGCGCGTTCGGCGACCACGGAGAGGTTGTCGGCGGCGACGCGTTCGCGGTCCAGGCGCGCGGCCTGACGGATCCCGTCGGCGATGTCGGCGGGATCGATCTCGACGATGATCCCCGTCGCGCCGTCGTTCACCCAGGGCCGGTTGGCGGCGATGTCGCTCAGCACGGGCACCGCGCCGAGCGCGAGCGCCTCGAGCAGCGCGAGCGACACGCCGTCGCTCTCCGACACGCTCACGTACACGTCGCTCGCGCCGACGTACCGCTCCACCTCCGCGGGCGTCACCGCGCCGTGGAACGTGCAGGCGTCGGCGATGCCGAGCCGTGCGGCGCGCGCCTCGAGCTCCGCGCGCTGTGGTCCGTCGCCGAGCAGGTCGACGTGCACGTGCTCGCCGTCGCCGACGAGCAGCGCGACCGCGTCGAGCAGCGCATCGATTCGGTAGAGGTCGAGCATCGCCCGCGCGCTCACGATCCGCAGCGGGCCGCCGGGCTCGACGGCGGCGCGGGCGCGCCTGCCGGCCGA
>JAGQUL010000388.1 GCA_020438525.1 Thermoleophilia bacterium
CGCTCCGACTCGTGATGCTCAGCCGTGCGCGGCCGCTGCGGTCGCCGATGCGATGATCTCGTCCGCGCGGCTCGCCGCGCCGGCGCGCGCATCGGCCAGGGCTGTGTCTCGAATCAACGTGTCGACGCCCCCAAGCGTGCGCCATCCCGCCGCGGCTCCACCGCCGATGTCGAGCCGAACGTACTCCATCGCCTTCTTCGCGCCGGGATGGTCGACGGTGTGCAGCGCCTCGAGCGCTGCGCCAAGTCCCGGCACCGACCCGGCTGGCTCGGTCACCGCCCGCTTGACGATCTCGGCCGCTTCGCGGGTGGTCATCGCTGCGCCGTCGTGGCCAGCCGCACCCGCGCCGCGAACGGCGTCGTCGAGCGCCGCGTGACGCGCGATGCCTTCGACCAGCTGCTCGTGCCGGGGACCTCCAGCGCGCAGGTCGTACAGCAGGTCCGCAAACGTGTCCGATGCGTAGCGCTCGATCGCACCACCGGTCTCCCGAGCGACCGAGACGTGCTGGAACGCGGCACGCGCATCGTCGCGCGACCGGCGCAGGATCGAGGACAGCCCGGTATCCAACGCATGACCGTCAGCCAACCGCACGACCTCCTGGTCGGCGATCGCAACCGCGTTGGCGAGCCGCGTGAACAGGTCGGTGGTGAGCTTCGGATCCCGCGCCTGCTCGCCAAGCCTGGCCCACGTGGGGCGGGAACCGGCAAGCTTCGCAATGTCGTCGATCTCCTTGGCAAGCGCCTCGATCGCAGGTGCATGCGTCGATGTCGTCGCGATCGAACGTACTGCTCGCAGCGCACTGGTCTCGATGCCCATGACTGGATCCCCCTCGTTGAATTCCCCGATGCCGCGTCCCCCCGGATGCGGCTCCCTCACCTCTCTCCTCGGGGCCGTCCGCCGTCCTATGTCGCGCCGCAGGTCACCGATCGCGCCTGATGTCCAACGTTGTACCGCTGAGCGCCGGGCGGCGCCTCAGCCGAGGTCGACGACGAGCAGCTCGGATGCCTGCCGGGCGTCGTCGGGATCGGTCACGAGCGTGAACGACAACGGGCCGGCGTGGGCGGCGATCAGGGCGGCGCGCCCGAGCAGGCCCGTGGATGCGAGGTCGCTCGTGGGGACGATCCCCTCGACCTTGCGCGGCGGTCCGGCGATCGGGCGCAGCTGCTGCACGGCCAGGTTCGCGTCGAGGATGCCCACGGCGGAGCCCTTGATGGTGCCGCCGTCACCGTGCAGGTTGTCGCTCGCCTCGGCGCTCGCGACGAACGCGATCCGACCGTCGGCGAGCAGGTGTGCGTCGGAGAAGCCGAGGCGCTCGCCGCCGAGCTCGCCGAGATCCACCTCGGTCGTGCCGCGGATCAGGTCGTCGTCAACCTTGCCGCCGCCGCGCAGGGCCGTGACCGCCCGTTCGGCATCGAGGTGGAAGATCACGTTGCGGTCGCCGGCGGCGCGACCGCGATGGAACAGCAGCAGCTCGCTGCCGCGCAGCACCGCGGCCTCGATGTTGGGCCCGTCGCGCAGCTGCGAGCGCAGCGCGTCGTAGAGCGGCTTGAGGGAGGCGGTCACGGCGTGTCCCACGGCGTGACCGGCGGCGTCGACCTCGCGCACGAGCGCGTGGTCGCGCGAGTGGTCGCCCTTGGATCCGGAGCCGAATGCGACGAGCGTGGTGTGGCCGTCCCGCGCGGGGATCGCCAGGACCGATTCGAGGTCGGGCTTCTTCTTGTGGTGGCGCAGGCCGGGCACGAGCCGGCCGGGCGCGGCGAGCTGGTCGTAGCGGATGAGCTCGCCGAGCTCGTCGCTCACGACCCACGCGGCGCCGCCGGCGGTGGCGAGTCCCGATGCTGCGCTCACGTAGCTGCGTCCGTCGCGGTCGGGCGTGTCGAGCGCGAGCGTGCCGAGCAGCTGCGCGGGAAGCGGCGCGCCCGGATTCGCGGGACCGTGAACCGTGGATGTGGAGATCGCGATGCGCATCGGAGCCGGATTCTGGTGTCCGCGGATGCAGTACCCGTGAGCGTTCGATGAAGAACGGGTGAAGCGGCGCGACGCGTCGTGCGATCGCGAGGCGATACAGTCTGCGCATGGCCTTTCCCGCGACACGCATGCGACGACTTCGGCGAACCGGCGCGCTCCGCGACCTGGTCCGCGAGAACCGGCTCGACGCCGCCGACCTGGTGCTGCCGATGTTCGTGGTGCACGGCAGCGACGTGCGCCGGCCGATCGGGGCGATCCCCGGCCATGCGCACATGTCGATCGACGTGGCGGTTGCAGAGGCAGAGCGCGCGCACGCCGCGGGCCTCGGCGGCGTGCTCGTGTTCGGGCTGCCGGCGACCAAGGACCAGCGTGGCAGCGAGGCATGGGACGACGAGGGCATCGTGCAGCTCGCCGTGCGGGCGATCAAGGAGCGCTGCCCGGAGCTCGTGGTGATCACCG
Organism: Thermoleophilia bacterium; assembly: GCA_020438525.1. The sequence continues at coordinate 2,428 of JAGQUL010000388.1, forward strand.
ACGTGTGCCTGTGCCAGTACACCGATCACGGCCACTGCGGCCTGCTCGACGAGCATGGTGCGGTGCGCAACGACGACACGCTCGAGCTGCTCGGCCAGGTCGCTGTGTCGCATGCGCGGGCCGGTGCCGACGTGGTCGCGCCGAGCGACATGATGGACGGTCGGATCGGGCACATGCGCGGCGCGCTCGACGACGCGGGGTTCGAGGACGTGGCGCTGCTCAGCTACTCGACGAAGTTCGCGAGCGCCTACTACGGCCCGTTCCGCGAGGCGGCGGAGTCGGCGCCCGGCAAGGGCGATCGCCGGGCGTACCAGATGGATCCGGCGAACGGCAGCGAGGCGGTGCGCGAGAGCGTGCTCGACCGCGACGAGGGCGCCGACATGCTGATGGTGAAGCCGGCGCTCGCGTACCTCGACGTGGTGCGCCGCATCAAGGACGAGACGCAGATGCCGCTGGCGGTCTACAACGTGAGCGGCGAGTACGCGATGGTCAAGGCCGCCGCGGAGAAGGGCTGGATCGACGAGCGAGCGGTGCAGCTCGAGACGCTCGTCGGCATGAAGCGTGCGGGCGCCGACATCATCATCAGCTACGCGTCGCTCGAAGCGGCTCGGTGGCTGGTCGAGGACGCCTGACCGAAGATCCCGGCGACGCGTCCAAGCACGAACGCCGCGGTGGCGAACTGGTCGTCGTCGATCCCCTCGAGTGCAGCGGTCCAGCGAGCGTCGAAGATGTCGCGCACCGTGGCGAGCACGTCGCGACCGAGGTCGGTCATGCGTGCTTCCACGACGCGTCGATCCGTCTCGCTGCGCGTGCGCTCGACGAGCCCGGCCTGCTCGATGGGGCCGAGCGCCTGCGTGAGCGCGGCGGGGGTGATGCCGATCGACTCGGCGTAGCGGCCGAGCGCGATCGAGCCGTCGGCCGGCAGGTGGAAGAGCAGCCTGAGCTGTGCGAACGAGAGCGGGGTGTCGAGCGGGAGCTCGACCGGCTTGGCGTGCTGTGCCTGGCGCTGGCGCATGAAGCCGATGATCGCCTCGGCGAGCGCGCGTTCGCCGGTGCCGCGCCGTTCGTCGTCGGCGATCGAGCGCAGCGGGCCGCCGCCGACGTGGCGGGGGGCTTCGCTGGGCGACGACGTGTCGGGCGGGCAGGTCACTCGATCGGCTCTCCGGTGGTGGCGGCGGCGATCGAGTCTGCTCG
>JAGQUL010000389.1 GCA_020438525.1 Thermoleophilia bacterium
CTATACGCCGATTATCTGCGCACCTTCGAGATCAACACTATGGACGATTGATAACAGACGAGGACCTATGCCAGGCATCAACGACTTCGTGCGCGTCGGACGCGCGGGTTTTCAACCTGAAGGCAAGGATTGCGTCCGCATGGTGCATGTATCAGACGTCGTTCGACGCGTCGACGCCCATCCAGCCCATCTCGACGGGCTCCTCGGCCAGAAGGTCCCTCTGTTCTATCGCTCGGCCTCGAAGATCGCCGAGCAGTTCGGCGAGGGTTTCTTCACAGCCCCTATCGCAGATACCCTCCACAAGCTCCCCACTTCCGAGCACTTCCGCGAAAGTCATTTCGGCGAGATCGCGGCTGGTGTATTCGCCGAAGGCGTCCTTGGCCTACGCATTATTTACAGTAAACTCAGCCTGCTGACCACGGGAAATGCGAATCCCAACAACATGGACCTCGTAATGTATGAGCCGGGCTCCGACCCCGTTCGCTTCGTCTTGGGCGAGGTTAAGTCGAGCATGAAATGTGCACCCAACGACTTGCCCGCCAGACACCATACGTCTTGCTTTTCCAGCGTGTTTCAGTCCCTTTCCAACTACGATCAAAGCAATCTGGATTTTGATCTTGGGCTTGTCAAAGATCGATTCTCCGATCTGCCCGAAGGCGACCGTGAGCGGATTCGTGACGCTCTCAAGCCCTACGGGACAAAGGTCATCAGCTACGCCGGTTTCTGCGTAGTCGACGCGTCGACCGTTGACTGTGAAGAAGCCTCCGTCTTGGCGACACGCTCAAATCCAAAGGATTTTGACGTGGACCTCGTATACGTCGAAGAACTGCCAAGCATAGTCGACTCAGTGTACTCGAAGCTCAGCATCCTCCAGAAGGCCGCAGATGTTTTCGGTTGATGAGCTGAGTACGACTTGTGATCGCACCGATTTTCTCCGCGACATGGCGCACGCTAACGCAGCGCTCGCTAGTCACCGGCTGCGTCAGCCTTACGATTTTGCGCCGGACGCTGCCGAACGACTCACGCACTTTGTCGAAGCCGTGCTCGTGAGCGCTCCGAGCTGGACAGACGGCGCGGGCCAGACGTTGCTTGAGAGTGCCGCGCAGATTGCTGAGACGATCTCAAGAGCGCCAGGCGTCAACGTCGATTCCCAGCGACTTCGTCTTCGATCAGCGCTCCTTTACGAACTCGCCGGACTTCCGATGATGGCCGCAGCGGTCATCGACGATCGCGATGTGCCCCGTATTCTGATCGACTTCTTCCGTCGCAAGTCATTTTTCCGGTCGCTCGGCGTCGAGTTCGCCATCGATCATGACCAGCGCACCTACTCCGACGATCAGGTTACGAGCTTTGCCCTCGGCGCGGAGGCAGTGCGACTCGGAATGCTCGAGCAGAACTCGGACGCCGAACTTGGCCTCGTGACAAAGCAGCTCGAACGCGTCGCATCTGGATTGAGCCTCGATTGGTCTGTCACTGAGCTTCGTGCCTTCACGGAGATCCTGCATCGGCGCGCCCGTAACGCGACAGTCCGCAACGTTCGCCAGGGTCTAGTACCCCGACTGATGGAGACGAGCTTTCCCGCTGAGCTTTGGGACAACCAACGTCATGCGATCCAAGCCGGCTTGCTCGACGAGACATTCGATGCCTGGAGTTTTGCGTCGCCCACTGGGACTGGCAAGACGTTCATCGCCCGGCTGCTCATCATGGACGGACTCGCGAAGCAACCCAACGCCCGCGTGCTCTACATCGTGCCGTCGAAGGCACTGGTGTATCAGGTCACGCGCGATCTGAGCCGTGCGCTCGAACCAGTTGGCATCACGGTTCAGGCGGTGACGCCAAGGCTCGCCGACCTCGAATCCGACGAGTCTGGTGCAACGGACGATGCCAACGTTCTCGTGCTCACGCCGGAGAAGGCAGATCTACTCCTTCGCATTGGCGTTCCATTCCTCTCCGACGTAGCGCTTACTGTCGTCGATGAAGCACACCATGTCGAAGCTGACACTCGCGGTGTGCTGCTGGAGTTCTATCTTTGGCGCCTTCGCATGCTGACGGGCAACACGAATCGATATGTCTTCTTGTCGGCGGTTGCACCGAACGTTAAGTCGCTCGCCGAATGGATGGGAACCCACCCTGGCGGCGACGTAGTCGATAAGCGTGCCACCCGCATGAAGGTCGGCGTATTTCGTCGCCGCAAGGAGGGGTCGCGTTGGCGCGGCTTCATCGACTACACAGACGGCACAGTCAACAAGGTCATCTCCGGCACCCTTGACCGATCGTCATCTAATGCCGGGATCGCTCAGCTCGCTGTGCAACTTGCCGTCGCAGGTCCGGTGCTCATCGTCGCCAAGGGCAAGGGCACTGCCGAAAGCATCGCCAAGAAGCTTCTCGATGTTGACCACGTACCACTGACACGCGAGCAGCTCGTCACACCGGAATATCGCCGCCTCGATTCTCGCCTCGAGCGCGAGATGTACGCAAGCGTTCCAATGCGTCAACTCGTCGCTCACGGCATTGCCTATCACCATGCAGGGCTTCCACCCCGTGTGCGTGAGGCCGTTGAGGACGCCATTGGACGCGGCCTCATTAAGTACGTGGTTGCAACGACCACCCTTGGCGAAGGCGTGAACTTTCCATTCTCCTCTGTAATCGTGCAGTCGCTCGCAACCCGCGAGTTCCCAGAAGCCGGAAAGCCGGCGAGCTACCGCGTTCTGAGCGTACGCAACTTCTGGAACATCGCAGGACGCGCCGGCCGGCCTGGATACGATGCCGAAGGGCAGGTGATCCTGTTCGAGCCAAGCCTCGGACTCGAGCACGTCAACGCCGTCCTGGAGCCGTACACAGATCCATCCATCAAGTCGATCGCACCCGTCGAGAGCGCACTTGCCAAGGGTCTGCGAACCATCGCCGATCTCATCAGTACAGACGGTCTTGCTGAAACCCAACTCGGCGAGGTAAAGCTCGCGACAGGCTTGCCGAGGGATGTGCAGGGCGCCGTCAACCTCATTCGCGTCGGAGTCGCGCACGCACGAGCATCGAACGTCGACGCATCCGCAGAGCAGATCATCGACAGCACGTTTGCATCCGAGTTCCTCACTGGTCCGTACCGCGCAGCGGCGACTCGAATCGTTGATCAACAGCTATCCGTCGTCGACCGCTATCTCGAGCGCGACGACGCGCCGCCCCTGCGCCTCGTCGCTGAGCTCGGCTTGTCGCTAGAGACCCTCGACACCTTGCAGGACTATGTACGCAAGCTGGAGGATGGATTCTTCGAGAGCATGATTACGTGCGTGGTTGGAGGCACCATGATCCCGAACCGGGCCTCTTGGGTCGTTGGTCCGGTCATGCAGCTCATGAGCAACCTCGAAGGAAAGTCGCTGTCCGTATGGGTTCGCGACATTGTCATGGAATGGCTCAGCGGCGTCCCGTTCTCGTCAGTCAAGCCGTTCGAGATCCGAGGCAAGGCAGGTAGCCTCGAGGACCTCATCCGGATCATCTATTCCGAAGTTCAGTACATGCTGCCTTGGGGGTTGTACGCTTTGGACCGCTTTGCCGAGGAGGAAGCTGATCGCCGCGGTATGCCCTACGATAGAACCGTTGCGAAGCTCTCACATCTAGTCGACGGGGGGGTCCCGAACTTCTCAGCACTTCGGCTCGTAAACGCCGGCTTCGAGCGCGTCGATGCCACCCGGATCGCGAAGGTATACAACATCGCTCGCGCGGACTCCCCGATCGAACTAGGGGGCTGGTTGCGCTCAGTGCCGCTAGACCTCCTTGCTCGATATGTACGCGGCGATGATCGCCGACCATTGGACTACGACTTCGAGCGCCTCGTGAGTGAATACCGCGACAGCTAGCGCGGCACTGCCCGCTTCTTGGCAGTCAATTCGCATGCTCGCCGCAGTCGACCCAACCGGGAGGGTGCGGTGAGCACCTGGAACCTGCCACGCCTTCGCGTCGTCGTCGCTAGGCCGGTTCACTCGATTTGCCTGTGGTCCGGCCTTGCGTCGTCGGCGCGGGCGCGGCTTTTCGGTTCGGTGCACACCGCACCCTCACCGAAAGGCAGGAACCATCGTGAACATCGTCGCGATCATCGGGAACGTCGCCAGCGAACCCGAGCTACGTCACACCAGTCAGGGCAGAGCCGTCTGCAGCTTCCGCGTCGCGGTCTCGCGACCCGGCGATGCCTCGACCGCAGACTTCTTCGATGTGGTCGCGTGGGAGCGACAAGCGGAGATCTGCAAGCAGTACCTCGACAT
>JAGQUL010000390.1:0-4128 GCA_020438525.1 Thermoleophilia bacterium
GTGCACGCATGAGCGAGCGCACGTTTCTGGCGATCGAGAGCTCCTGCGACGAGACCGCCGCCGCGATCGTGCGCGGCCGCGAGGTGCTCGCCGAGAGCATCGCCACGCAGGCCGAGCTGCACGAGCGCTTCGGGGGCGTGGTGCCCGAGATCGCGTCGCGCCGCCACCTGGAGCTCGTCGACATGGTCGTCCGCGACACGCTCGAGCGAGCGCCCGAGGGAATCGAGCAGCTCTCGGACGTCGACGCGATCGCCGTGACCCAGGGCCCGGGGCTCGTCGGTGCGCTGCTCGTCGGCGTGGCCGCGGCGAAGGCGCGTGCGTGGGCCGCAGGGCTGCCGCTCGTCCCTGTCGACCACCTGCTCGGGCACGTCGCGAGCGCGCTGCTCGCCGAGCCCGAACCAGGGCAGCCGCCGCTCGAGCCACCGTTCCTGTGCGTGCTCGCGAGCGGCGGGCACACGCTGCTGCTCGACGTGGACGAGCAGATGGGGCTCACGCTGCTCGGCAGCACCCGCGACGACGCAGCGGGCGAGGCGTTCGACAAGGGCGCGCGGCTGCTCGGGCTGCCGATGCCGGGTGGTCCGGCGCTCTCGCAGCTCGCCGCGAGCGCCGGTGAGGAGCGTGGAGGAGACCTGCGATTCACGCCCGCGATGGTGCACCAGGACACGCTCGACACGAGCTTCGCCGGCATCAAGACCGCGCTCGCCGTGGCGCTGCGCGAGCGCGCCGCATCCGGCGCGCCGGAATCGCCGAGCGACGCGCAGCTCGCTGCCGCGTACGAGGACGCGATCGTCGCCACGATCGCCGGCTCGGTGCGCAAGCTGCTGAAGGCTCGAGGGCCACGTTCGGGGCACGCCGAGGCCCGCGATACGATGGCGGTCGTCGGTGGCGTGGCAGCCAATGCGATGCTGCGTCGTGAGATGACCGTGATCTGCGAGGAATTCGACGTGCGAAGCGTCCAGGCACCCCTTCGATGGTGCGGCGACAACGCCGCGATGATCGGTGCTGCCGCCAGGTACTGCTCCGAGCAGGCTGGAGCAGATGCATGGTCGCTCGATGCATACGCGACAACTCCCCTCTTCAGGAGCGGCAGACTGGTGCCGAACTGACCAATGATGAGCCCGCGGCTTCCACGCACCCTGATCTCGCACGCGCGACGCGCGCGGCGAATGCGCGTGCCTGCGATGGTCGCGGCCGTGGCCTGTGCCGCGGTGGTCGCAACCGCCGCCACGCCGGTCGTGTTCGGTGCGGGCAGCGGCAGCTCGTCGAGCGGTGACGAGGCCGCACAGCGCGCCGCAAGCCGCGCATGGAGCCCGTTCCTCGGTGCCGACCGTGCGGTCGACGTGGTCGACACCCGCCGCGTGATCGTCCGCTTCGACGATCCGAGCCTCGGCGACTGGGTCGCCGCGAAGGGCACGAGCAAGCTCGGCGCCGCGCAGCGCACCGCCTGGCTCAAGAAGGCGTCCGACCTGCAGCAGCGCCGGCTCGACGCGCTCGCACTGGCAGGCATCAGGTTCCAGGTCGAGCACCGCTACCTGAAGGTGCTCAACGGCGCCTCGATCGTGGTGCACGGCGACAGCGCGCAGCTGCTGCGCGACATGTCCGGGGTCGCATCGATCACGCCGGTCCGAACGCTCTGGCCGACCGCGGTGGAGGCGGGCGACGACGGTTCCGCCGGCGCTGCTGCCGCCGTGGGCGCAGCGTCCGGCGACGCAGGTCCGAGCGGCGCGCCCGTGACGGTCGCGGTGCTCGACACCGGCATCGACGCGAAGCATCCGGCCGTTGCCGGTCACGTGCTGCGGCCGCTCGACGCCACGGCGCCGAGCGTGCATGCCACCGCCGCGGCGAAGCGAGCTGCCGTGGCAGCCGGCAGCACGATCGCGGCCGATCCGCACGGCACGGCGGTCGCGGGCGCAGTGCTCGCCGGCGCCGGACGCGGCGCAAACGTTCGCCTGCAGCCCGTGCAGGTGCTCAGCAGCCGACCCGACCGCGACGGCGTCGAGCAGGTGCTCGGCAGCAGCGACGACCTGCTCTGGGGACTCGAGCAGGTCGTCGACCCCGACGGCACCGTCGGCACGAACGACGCGATCGACATCGCAGTGATCGCATCGACGAGCCCGTACGCAGGATTCGCCGGATCCCCCGAGGATGCAGCCGTGCACGCCGCGAGCGCGCTCGGCACGCTGGTCGTGGCGGCCGCCGGCAACGACGGGGCGAGCGGCGACGATGTCGGCACGGTCGGCTCCGTCGCAGCATCGCGCGACGCGCTGACGGTCGGCGCGACCGATCTTCGCCGCACCGTGCCGGCCGCTGACGTGCGCGTGCACGGCGACGGCGTGGACGAGACGTTCGACGCGGCAACGATGGTCACTGCAGACGGCTCGAAGCTGCCACGCGGCGACCACGCGGTGGTGGTGGTCGAGGGACACGGCGACGAGGTGGTCGACTACCTCGACGAGCAGCTGCGCAGCCGCGTGCAGGGCGCCGTGGCGCTCGTCGCAACGCGCGACGGCGTGAGCGCCGCCGCACAGGTTCGAGCCGCCGCCGACGCAGGCGCGATCGCCGTGCTCGTCGCGAGCGACGACGCGGATGGCGCGGCCGGCACCATCGACGAGCGCGGCAGCGACATCCCCGCGATCGCGATCCAGAAGTCCGATGCACGCGCACTGCGCGATGCGCTTGCGGACGGCAAGGCACTCGCTGTGTCGATGCGCGCCACGACCACGTCGAACGACGCGTTCGGCAGCGTCGCCGGGTTCAGCTCCACGGGCCCGCGGCTCGACGGATACGGTCGACCCGACGCAGTCGCGCCCGGCGTGGGCATGCTCGTCGCCGGTCAGGGCACGTCGTGGCACCATGCGAGCGGCACCTCGATCGCCGCGGCATGGGCCGCAGGGCAGGCAGCTGCCGCACACGCAGCCAACCCGAAGCTCTCGCCGGCCGAGCTGCGCGCGGTGCTGATGGGATCCTCGATCCTGCTCGGCAGCGATCGCAACCGACCTGCGGTATCGCTGCAGGGTGCCGGCGTGCTCGACGTCGAGCACGCGAGCAGCGCCGACTGGTACGTCGCAGGCGGACGCGTCGACTTCGGCTCCGTCGCGCCCGGCGCCACCGCACGCCAGACGATCGACCTGCGCTCGATCACCGGCGCGGAGCGCCCTGATTCGCTGCGCATCCTCGTCGACGACGGCGGTCACGGCTCGAGCGTGACACCGACGCTCGACGGCGACGACCTCGTGCTCGACGTTCCGGCCGACGCGGCCGAGGGGCATGTCGGCGGCTGGCTGCTGCTGCCTGACCAGGAGCTCAAGGTGCCGTGGAGCGTGACCGTTCGCGATGCGGCGACGCAGACCGTACCGATCCGCGCGACGCTCTCGCAGCGAACGCTCAAGCCCGTCGCCGGGCCCGGCGCGTACGCAGGCTCGCTCGAGCTGGCGATCGGCGGCCGCGATGCAGGCGATGCGCTCGGGCTGGCCGCGGTGGAGAAGCTCGAGCTGCGGCTCATCGGATCCGACGGCAAGCCCCATGGCGTGCTCGGCGGGCTCAACCAGGCGTTGCCCGGCGTGTACACCTTCGGCATCACCGGGGTCGATGCCCGCGGCGAGCGACTCAAGCCCGGTGCGTGGCAGCTGCAGGTGCGCTACGTGCCCGCGAGCGATCCCGACGGGGCATGGCGCACAGGCCCGACCGCGACGTTCGCGATCGCCGGCCAGTCACGCGCGAAGGCCGCAGCCACACGGCAGAAGTAGCAGCCACGCATCGGCGTACGGGGCGTCGCCGATCGCGATGCGCGGCCGGCGCCGGACGGAGCCACGCGCACGCGCGCAGCCCCGCCCCGGCAGCCAGGACGCTTCCCCCTCGACGAGAAATCCTCCGACGGCGCTCAGGCGACGTGCTCGCCGGCAAGGCGAGCGTAGACGCCGGCGTAGTCGACGCCGTAGTCGCCGAGCACGTAGGCAGCCGCCCCGTCCGCATCCCGCAGCATCGCGAGCAGCAGGTGGTCGGTGCCGATGTGCTCGTCGCCCAGCCGTCGCGCCTCATCGCGCGCCTGCCGGACGACTTGCCATGCTCGTTCGGTGAGATCCATGGTAGTCAAGTGATACCCACCGCTGAACCGACCAAAACATGACC
>JAGQUL010000390.1:4247-4916 GCA_020438525.1 Thermoleophilia bacterium
GCGACCCGCCTCGGGGGACGAATCCGAGGCGGGCCGCTCAATGCGCAGTGTGTGGCTGGAGGGCGATCGGGACGAGATCACCCAGCATGTGGTGTGCGCGTGCGAGGTATGTGGGACGAGAGACGTGTTGGCGTGGGCGGGACGAGTGCCCGAGGCGGGACGAGCCTCATGTGCCGGTCTCTGTGTGGGAAGCTCCTCGCTGCCTCCCTGTGCCTCAACTATGCGACGACGACCGGATTCCCGGATCGGTGCAATTACCTAGGTTAGGTACCTGCTCAAGAATTCCCTGCTCAGGACCGCAATTGCAGCACCCTGCGGCGCAGAAGGTCCGGGTCCACGCGGTACTTGAACACCTTTCGTCCGGCAAGCACGCCGGCGGGAAGCTGCTCCCGCCATGCCGATTCGAGCTCGGCGTCGCCGTCGATGTGGATCCAGTTGAGCTCGAGGTCCAGCTCACGCGCGAGGGGATCCAGCGCCTCGCGCGCGTCATCGCACAGGCAGCAGCCGTGCGCCGTGTAGATGTCGAGGACGAGTGGTTCGTGCGTGGTCACGAACCCGATCGTATCGGACCGTGCCTGGTCGTCGAGCCTTCCTGGGTGCCGCGGCGGGGCGGGCCGGGCGCGGCGCGGGGGGGGGGGGGGGGGGGGGGTGGTGGGGTGTGGGGTGGGG
>JAGQUL010000073.1 GCA_020438525.1 Thermoleophilia bacterium
CGGCAACTGCTACGAGTACCGCCTGATCGTCAAGGACAAGGTCGACAACTCGGCGACGATCACCGATCCCACGACCTTCACGATCATGGTCGACGGCGGCAACCCGTCGGCGACGATCAGCGGCACCCCGACCGGCCCGATCGCCGGCAACGGCAACGTCTTCACGGGTACCGCCACCGATCCCGAGACCTCGATCGACCACGTCGACGTGACGTACTCGGGCCCGGCAAGCGGCACCATGTGCTCCGGTCTCGCCGTGATCGCGGGCAACTGGACGTGCACCTTCGACACGAACCCCGGACCGGCGCTGCCCGACGGCCTGTACACCCTCACGGTCGAGGCGTTCGACGCCGCCGGCAACTCGAGCGGCCCGGTCACGCGAACCGTGGTGGTCGACAACAACGGCCCCGTGCTCAACTCGCTCACGCTCGTCGAGGCCAGCGGCGGCCAGTACATCCACGTGAGCGGCACCACCGCCTACTTCAACCCCGCCGGCGCCGGCACGATCCGCGTCGACGTGGATGCCACCGACGCCGGGGCGGGCATGGACCGCGTCGACTACCCGTCGTTCGTGTTCGCCCCGTGGTCCGGCGGTGGCCCCGACTCGGTCGTTCCGTACGAGATGCCGTACACCTGGATCAGCCATGGTGCGGGCACCGCGAGCCCCGGCCCGAAGATCGCCACGCTCGTCGACCTCGCCGGCAACACCACCCCGGCGAACTTCACCGTCGTCGAGGACGCCGCAGCACCGACCGGTGCGAGCATCGACACCACTCCGGCGATCACCAACGCGGCGTCCACGAGCATCGCGTTCACCAACGGCACCGACGCCGCATCGGGTGTGGCCACCCGCCAGCTGCAGCGGTCGCAGGCGACCTACGCGAACGGATCGTGCGGCGTGTTCGGTCCGTTCGCCAACGTCGGCCCGGCGAACCCGGCGAGCCCCTACGTCGACGCCACGATCGCCGACGGCTACTGCTACCAGTACCAGCTGCTGGTGACCGACAACGTCGGCAACGTCGCCACGGCATCCGACACCGACGTGGTGCAGGTCGACCGCACCAAGCCCACCGGCTCGGTCAGCGGCACTCCCGCCGGACCGTCGAGCGGCACGATCACCTTCACCGGCGACGGCAGCGACCTCGTGTCGCAGGTCGCCAAGGTCGACGTGCGCTACAAGGGCGGCCCGAGCCCCGACGGCGACGTCTGCCTCGCGCCCACGCTCACGCCGCCCGCGTACACCAACAACGGCACGTGGAGCTGCAACTGGGACACGGTCGCGCTGAGCCTGCTCGACGGCACCTACACGATCGAGCTGATCGTCACCGACCGTGCCGGCAACGCGAGCAACCCGATCACGCGCACGATCCTGATCGACAACAACCCGCCGACGGTCACCTTCAACAGCTTCAGCGAGGGCACCAACCCGCAGTACCAGTACTGGGCCGGCGGCTCGAGCGATCCGATGTACTACAACTCGAACTTCGGCGGCTCGTTCGACGTGCTGATCGACAACGTCGACGGTGGCACCGGCGCCGATCGCGTCGACTGGGTCGACCCCGACCTGGCGGCACCGGGCTGGGTCCTCACCAACGGCACCGACTCCACCGGCACGCCGTTCAGCGACACGTTCACGTGGGTCGCCGGCGCCGCGCAGCCCGGCGCACAGCTCGCGACCGGCTACGACATCGCCGGCACGTCGGCCACGGCCGGATTCACGATCCTCGACGACACCCAGCTGCCCACCGGCGGCACGATCTCGTACCCGACGCGCTTCACCAACGCCGGCTCGGCGACGATCACCTACAACCAGGGATCGGACGCGCTCTCGGGCATCGGTGGCCGCGAGATCTGGCGCGAGCAGTCGCCGCTGTCGGGCGGCACCTGCACGGGTCCGTGGAGCGGCTACACCCTGCTCACCTCCACTCCCGGTGGCAGCCCGTACGCTGATTCCACGACGCAGAACGGCTTCTGCTACCACTACCAGCTGCGCGTGCTCGACAACGTCGGTAACGTCGCCACCTACAACACCACGCCGGGCGTGAACGAGGAGAAGGTCGACCGCTCGCCGCCGACCGGCTCGATCAGCGGCACCCCGGTCGGCCCGTCGAGCGGCACGATCCCGCTCAGCGGCACGAGCGCCGACGGCGGCAGCGGCGTGGTCGACGTGGACGTCACCTACAGCGGTCCCGCAAGCGGCGTGGTGTGCAACAACCAGCCCGCGAACTGGTCGTGCAACTGGGACACGGTCTCGCCGTCGCTGCTGCCCGAGGGCACCTACACGATCACCTCCACGATCACCGACGCGGCCGGCAACGTGGCCACCGCGACCCGCACGATCACGATCGACAACACACCACCCTCGATCACGTTCGACAGCTTCGCCGAGGGCTCGAACCCGCAGTACCAGTTCGCCATCGCCGACACGATGTACTACAACCCGGCGTTCTCGGGCGACTTCACCGTGCGGATGAGCGCGACCGACCTGGGCAGCGGCATGAACCGCGTCGAGTTCCTCAACACCGGCAGCGGCATCGGCGCCGGCTGGACCCCCGCCGGCCTGCAGAGCGACACGACCCCCACCGGCACGCTGTACGACGGCACGTTCGCGTGGGGCGCCGCCTCGATCGACCCGGGCACGCTGCAGGCACGCGCGTTCGACGTGGCCGGCACCTTCGCCGACGGCGGCTTCACGATCAGCCAGGACACGTCCACGCCGAGCGGCGGCTCCGTCTCGAGCCCGATCACCATCCAGACCAGCCCGTCCATCACGGTCACGTTCAACCCGGGCGGCGACACCGGATCCGGAATCGGCGGCGCACAGATCCAGCGCCGCGACGGCACCTACACGAACGGGATCTGCAACCCGGCGGGCGGCTGGAGCAACATCGGTCTGCCCCAGACTGCGGCGGGCACCTACGTCGACAACACCGTGCTCGACGGGCACTGCTACGAGTACCAGCTCGTGGTGAACGACAACGTCGCCAACTCCATGACCGTGCCGCCCACCGCGGTCACGCCCGTCGACCTGTCCGATCCGACCGGTGGCATCGACGGCACCCCGGCCGATCCCTTCAGCGCCACCGTGACGATCACCGGTACCGCGAGCGACGCGGCGAGCGGCGTGCAGAACGTCGAGGTCCGCTACAAGGGCGGCCCGAGCCCGGACGGCGACATCTGCGTGCCCGGCGCAGTCGCCGGCGGCACGTGGAGCTGCCCGTGGAACACGAGCTCGCTGCTCGACGGCACGTACGACATCGAGCTCATCGTGCGCGACAACGCAGGTCGAACGAGCACGGCCATCATCCGCTCGGTGGTCGTCGACAACCAGGCCCCGGTGATCACGTTCAAGGCCCACGTTCCGTCGAGCGGCGCGAATTATCAGTACTGGTCCGGTCTACCGTCGAAGAAGGTTTTCGTCAATACCGCGCAGACCGGAACCGTGCAGGTGCAGTTCACCGCCACCGACCTGGGCACAGGCGTGCAGGACGTCACGTTCCCCGGCCTGGGCGCGAACTGGAGCCCGGGCGGCGCCGACGCGATCGCCACCGCCCCGGACCAGTACGACTGGAACTACACCTGGACCGCCACCGCGGCCAACCCCGGCACGCAGACCGCGATCGCGTCCGACAACGCCGGCAACACCGCCACCGACACCTTCATCGTCGAAGAGGACATCACCGCACCGACCGGTGGCGGGCTCACCGTCCCCAACATCACGTCCAACAACGCCACGCCGTCGATCACCTTCACGGCGAGCACCGACGGCGCCGGCTCGGGCATCGGCACGCGCCTGCTGCAGCGCCGCGACGGCGTGTTCAGCGGCGGCTCGTGTTCACCCGCCGGCGGCTGGACCACCGTCGCGACCAACCCGACGTCCCCCTACACCCCGGCTCCCCTCACGAGCGGTCGCTGCTACGAGTGGCAGCTGCTGGTGAGCGACAACGTCGGCAACGTGCAGACGATCGCCTCCCCGAGCGTGTACAAGCTCGACACCGGCCTGCCGACCGGCGCGATCGATCCCGCCCCGGCCGATCCGTTCAGCGGCAGCGTCACCATCACCGGCACCGCGAGCGACGGCCTGAGCGGCGTGTCGTCGGTCGACGTGACCTGGACCGGTCCGGGTGCCACCAGCGGCAACATCTGCCTCGGCCCCGCGCTCAGCGCACCGCCGGATCCGCGCACCTGGAGCTGCCCGTGGGCCACCCCGGGCGTCGACGGCTCGTACACCATCACGCTCGTGGTGACCGACCTCGCCGGCAACGTCAGCGCACCGATCACGCGCATCGTCACGGTCGACAACCAGGCGCCGACGCTCACCTTCGACACGATCGTCGAGACCGGCGGCAACCAGTACCAGTTCAGCGACCTGCCCAACCGCAAGCACTACTACAACCCGAACCAGACCGGTAACTTCGAGGTCCGCTTCATCGCCTCCGATGCGGGCACCGGTATCTCGAGCGTGGACTTCCCCACGCTGGCGGCACCGTGGTCGGGCGGCGGCAGCGACAACACGGTCACCCCGGTCGACCGGTACGAGGGCGCCTACACGTTCAGCGCGGTCACCCTGCCGAGCCCGGGCGTGCAGACGGTCACCGCGTACGACAACGCGGGCAACTCGGCGATCGGCGACTTCGAGCTCGAGGCGGATTCGACCGCGCCGGGTGGCGGCTCGCTCACGGTGCCGAACACCACCACCAACAGCACGAGCGTCACGATCGGCACCACGCCGAGCAACGACACCCAGTCCGGCGTGGCAACCCTGCAGCTGCAGCGACGACAGGGCACGTTCAACAACGGTGCCTGCGGCGCGATGGGCGGCTGGGCGAACGTCGGCCCGGCCAACCCCGGCAACTCGTACGTCGATACCGCCCCCGGCGGCTTCTGCTACGAGTACCAGCGCGTCGTGACCGACAACGTCGGCAACGTCCAGACCGCTGCCAGCGTGAACCAGGTGAAGGTCGACGACCAGGCACCGACCGGCACCTTCGACCCCACGCCGACCGGACCGATCAGCGGCACGACCACGATCACCGGTACCGCGAGCGACGGCAACGCGGGCGTTGCCAGCATCGCGCTTACCTACTCCGGTCCGGCGAGCGGCACGATGTGCACCGCGACGCTCGCACCGCCGCCGGATCCGCGCGCCTGGACCTGCTCGTGGGACACCTCGCTCCTCGCCGACGGCACGTACCAGATGGAGCTCGTGGTGACCGACCTCGCGGGCAACTCGTCCGCGATGATCACCAAGCCGATGCTGGTCGACAACCAGCCGCCCGTAGTGAGCTTCCTCGACTACGTCGAAGTCTCCGGCCTCGGCTACCAGCACTGGAAGAACACCGGCCCGGCCGACCACAAGCTGTACGTGAACCCGGCACAGTCGGGCCGCACGACCGTGCGCTTCACCGCAAGCGACGCCGGCACCGGCATGGACCGCATCGACTACCCCGACATCACCGGCGGCTGGACCCCGGCGGGCGGCTCGGTGACGGGCATCGGTCCGAACTTCGCGTTCGACTACGACTTCACCGGCCCCGGCATCACCGGCGCGGGCCTGCAGACCGTCTCGGCGTTCGACCAGGCAGGCAACTCCGCGACCGCGACCTTCGAGGTCGAGCTCGACTCCACCGCACCGGCCGGCGGCTCGATCACGCCGCCGTCGATCCCGGCAACCAACGCTGCCTCGGTCAACATCCCGTACGCGCTCGCAGCTGACGCACAGTCGGGTCTGGGCACCGCGGTGATCGAGCGCCAGTCGAGCCCGTACGCAGCCGGCACGTGCACCGGACCGTGGAGCGGCTTCGCGCCCATCGCGACCGTCACCGCGGTGCCGTCGCCGTACTCGGACGCCGCGCTCTCCAACACGACCTGCTACGAGTACCAGATCCGCTTCACCGACAACGTCGGCAACACGATCACCCAGACGAACACGAACCGGATCCGCATCGACCGCACGCTGCCGAGCGGCACGTTCGACGCCACCCCCGCCTCGCCGTTCGGCGGCGTCGAGACGATCACCGGCACCGCCACCGACAACGAGAGCGGCGTGGCGAACGTCGACGTCACCTACACGGGCGCGGCAACCGGCAACGTCTGCCTCGGCGCATCGCCGGTGAACCCGTGGAGCTGCGTCTGGGACACCACGACCGTCGTCGACGGCAACTACACGCTGCACCTCACGGTCACCGACTTCGCCGGCAACGTGTTCACCACGACCAAGGACATCACGGTCGACAACGCACCGCCGGTCGCGTCGTTCGCGTCGTTCACCGAGGTCGTCGGTGGCCAGTTCATGTTCGCACCGACCACCCCGGCGCCCGGGTCGACCATGTACGTGAACCCGGCGCAGGGCGGCGAGTTCACCGTCACGATCAACGCGACCGACGCGGGCGTCGGCATGCAGGACGTGACGTTCCCCGACCTGGCCAGCGCCGGGTGGACACCGCCGGGCGGCACCGACGCCTCGACCCCGTACTCGCTCAACTACGTGTGGACCGGACCGGGCGCGGCAGAGCCGGGAACGGTCAACGCGACCGCAACCGACCTGGCCGGGAACTTCACGAACGTGCCGTTCCGCATCGAGAACGACTCGACCGCACCGACCGGCGGCACGATCACCCCGCTCAACGTCACGACCAACGCCGCGACGCACGACATCGCCTTCACCAAGGGCTCGGACTCCCAGTCGGGCATCGGCACCGTGCTGCTGCAGCGCGACGTCACGACGTTCAGCGGCGGCACCTGCGGCATCTTCCCCGGCACGTGGACCACGATCGCCACGGATCCCACCTCGCCGTTCAGCGACGCCACCACGGTGCACGGCAACTGCTACAAGTACCAGCTGATCGTCAACGACAACGTGTCGAACCCGGCGACCTACTCGAACGCCAACACGTTCCGCGTCGACCGCGTCGATCCGATCGGCGACATCGATCCGAGCATCACGGGCCCGCTCAGCGGCGTGGAGAACATCTTCGGCACCTCGTCCGACGCGACCAGCGGCGTGTCGAAGGTCGACGTGCGCTACACCGGCCCGTCGAGCGGCGACATCTGTCTGGGCCCGGCCACGCCCACCGCGTGGAGCTGCAACTGGGACACCACCAGCCTCGCCGACGGCACCTACACGATCGAGCTCACCGTCACCGACAACGCCGGCAACACGTTCGTGATCACCCGACCGAACCTGATCGTCGACAACCAGCCGCCCGTCACCACCTTCGTGGGCTTCATCGAGGGCACCAACGGTCCGTGGCAGCACGCGATCGGCACCACGATGTACTACAACAACAACGTCGGCTACTCGGGCGACTTCAAGGTCGAGGTGAACGCGACCGACGCCGGAACCGGCGTGGCGAACGTCACCTTCCCGGCATTCGGCGCCGGCTGGACGCCCGCTGCACCGGCTGCCGACAACAGCGCGCCGTACCAGGGCAACTACGCCTGGACCGCAGGCTCCGCGAACCCGAGCCTGCAGACTGCCACCGCCACCGACGTGGCCGGCAACTCGGCTACCGTCAACTTCACGGTCACGCCCGACAACAACGCGCCGACCGGTGCGACGATCAGCTACGCCGACGGCGTGACCAACGCCACGAGCATGGTCGTGAACTTCAACAAGGGCAACGACGGCCTGTCGGGCATCCGCGACTGGGTCATCGAGCGCTCGGTGCAGCCGTACGCGGCCGGCAGCTGCCCCGCCCCCACCACCTGGGTGCCGCAGGTCACGAGCCCCGCCGGCTCGAGCTGGACCGACCCGGCGATCCCCGACGCGAGCTGCGTCGACTACCGCCTCGTCGTGACCGACAACGTCTCCAACAGCGTCACCGCCACGACCACCGACGAGGTCGAGGTCGACCGCACTGCGCCGACCGGCCTGATCGACGCGCTGCCGCCCAGCCCGTTCAGCGGCACCGTCTCGCTCACCGGCACGTCGAGCGACGGCGAGAGCGGCATCGCCTACGTCGAGCTGCGAGCGCTCGGCGCGCCGTCGCCCTTCGACGAGATCTGCCTGTCGCCGCCCAGCCCGACCGCGTGGACGTGCAGCTGGAACACCACCACCGTGAGCGACGGCCCGTACGACCTCGAGCTGACCGTCTACGACAAGGCCGGCAACTCGTTCACGTACGTCCGCTCGATCGTGGTCGACAACCAGCCGCCGACGGTCGGCACCCCGAAGTGGGTCCCGCAGACCAACCCGCAGTGGCAGTACGTGAACGCGGCGGCGACCGACGTGCTCTGGTTCAACTCGAACCAGTCCGGATCGGCCAAGCTCATGCTCCGCGCGTGCGACTCGAGCAACGTCGAGGCCGTCAACTTCCCCGCGCTCGGCGCCGGCTGGGTGGGTGGACCCGCGCAGGACATCACCGCGGCTCCGTTCCTTCCTGGATGCACCCCCGATCTGGGTGGCGACTTCGAGAACACCCACACGTGGAGCGCGGGTGCCGTGGACACGGGCGGCCCGCTCAACCTGACCGCGTGCCAGGGAAGCGGCGCACCGTACTGTGACGGCGCGACGACGACCGCGGCATTCCGCACGAAGGCAGACGGTACCGGTCCGGTGTCGACCGCCATCGACTATGGATCGATCACCACCAACGTGAACGACTCGGGCGCGCTGACCCTGACCGTCGGCAACGACGGCCTCGGCTCGGGCATCCGCGGCTGGCGCCTCGAGCGTCAGGAGAGCACGCTGCTCGCCGACGCCTGCTCGGCACCCGGCCCGTGGACCGTGATCGCGAACGCCGCCGGCTCGTCAGCACCGACCTACAACGACACTGCGATGGTCGACGGACACTGCTACCAGTACCGCCTGATCGCGATCGACAACGTCGGCAACGAGACCACCGCCACCGATCCCGACATCGTCAAGTACGACGCGACCGTCCCCAACGGCACGATCGACGCCGCACCGGCCGGCCCGGTCGGTGGCGCCGCGGTCGTGATCACCGGCACGAGCGACGACCTGTTCACCGCAGTCGACCACGTCGAGCTGAGCTGGACCGGCCCGCAGGCCCCCGGCTCCGGCGCGATGTGCGCGGATCCGAACCCGTGGACGCCGACGTGGAGCTGCACGTGGGACACCACCGGATTCGTCGACGGCACCTACACGATGATCCTCACGGTGTACGACCTCGCCGGCAACGTCGGCAACGCATCGCGCACGATCGTGGTCGACAACCAGCCGCCGATCTCGCTGTTCGACAGCTGGACCGAGACGATCAACCCGCAGTACCAGTACGTCAGCTCGAGCACGCTCTACTTCAACCCGAACCAGACCGGCAGCGCCGAGCTGCGGATCGCGGCGTCGGATGCCGGCACGGGCATCGCCAACGTCGCGTTCCCCGACCTCGACGGCGCCGCATCGCTGTGGACCCCGGGCGCGGGCAACGGCACGCCGCCGAACCCGTACCTGTACACCTACAGCTGGAACGCGGGCGCAGCGAGCAGCGGGCCCGTCGTCGCCACGGCCTTCGACAACGCCGGCAACTCCTCCACCGTCGGCTTCCAGGTGATCTCCGACGGCACCGGCCCGACCGGCCAGACGATCAACCCGATCAACAGCTACGTCACCACGCTCTCCACGAACGTGCCGTTCACCACCGGCAGCGACGCGCTCTCGGGCGTCGGCTCGTGGCAGCTGCAGCGTCAGGAGGCCACCCTCACGGGCGGCATCTGCGGCGCGTACGGCGGCTGGGCCGACATCGGACCCGCCAAGCCCGCCTCGCCGTACGCCGATGGATCGCTCGCCAACGGCAAGTGCTACCAGTACCGCCTGCAGGTGACCGACAACGTCGGCAACACCACACCCGCGGTGAGCCTCAACGAGGTCAAGGTCGACAACACCCGCCCGACCGGCACGATCGTGGCGCCGGCCGGCCCGTGGGCTGGTGCACAGACGGTCGACGCGACCACCGCCGACACCGGCAGCGGCGTGGCCTCCGCACTGCTCACCTACAGCGGCCCGGCCAGCGGCACCATCTGCAACGTCACCAACCCGGGTGCCACCTTCAGCTGCCCGTGGGATTCCACCTCGCCGGCGATCCCCGACGGCACCTACACCGTCACGCTGCTCGTCACCGACCGCGCCGGCAACACGAACGACCCGGTCATCCAGGAGACGTTCGTGATCGACAACAACGGACCGACCTTCGCGTTCGACCACTACGTCGAGGGAGCCAACCCGCAGTACCAGTTCATCGCTGGCGGCGGCTCGATCATGTACGTCAACCCGAACGGCAACGGCAACTTCGACGTGTTCTTCACGGGCACCGACGCCGGCGCGGGCATGGATCGGGTGGACTTCCCCGACGTGGGCACGAACTGGTCGCCGAGCGGCGGCGGCAGCGACACGGTCGGCCCCGAGCCGAACTGGAAGTTCACGTACTCGTTCAGCGCCGGCAACGCCGAGCCCAGCAACCCGACCGACCCGATCGCCACGGCCTGGGACCTCGCCGGCAACTCGAGCACCGACACGTTCACGATCCTGCACGACGCGGCACCGCCGACCGGTGGCTCGATCGACGTGCCGACGCTCGGCCCGACCAACGCAGCGAGCGTCGACATCGACTGGACCAACGGCACCGATGCCCTGTCGGGCGTGGGCGACGTGATCATCCAGCGCCGCAACAAGACCTACGCCGGCGGCAGCTGCACCGGCGCCTGGAGCGGCTGGACGCAGGTTGCGACCGGCACCGGCGCGAGCGGCACCTGGACCGACAGCTCGCTGGCGGACGGCAAGTGCTACGAGTACGGCCTGCTGCTCAACGACAACGTCGCCAACCAGTCGGCGACGCAGATCCTCGACGCGCTCGGCGACGTGGTGCGCATCGACCGCACGCCGCCCACCGGCACGATCGACGGTCCGGCCGGTCCGTGGGCGGGCACCGTGTCGATCACCGGCACCGCCAGCGACGGGAACAGCGGCGTGGTCGACATGGACCTCACCACCACCGCTCCCACGGCGAACAACATCTGCCTGAACATGCCGCTCGGCTCGCCGTGGACGTGCGTGTTCGACACCACCACGCTGCCCGAGGGCACCTACACGTTCAACCTGGCGCTCACCGATGCGGCCGGCAACGTGAACTCCGTGGCGATCACGTACACGGTGCTGATCGACAACGGCGGCCCGCTCGTCAGCAACCCGCTGTGGACCGAGCAGGTCAACCCGCAGTTCATGCACGTCGACGGACTCGATGCCACCAAGCTCTACTACAACCCGACCCAGACCGGCACCGCCCGCTTCCAGATCGACGCGACCGACGGTGGCGCCGGCATGCAGGACGTCGTCTTCCCCGCACTCGGCACCGGCTGGACCGCGGCACCGGGCCTCACCTCCACCGGCCCGACCCCGTACTTCGTCGACTACACGTTCAACAGCGCAACCGCTCCCGGCGCGGTCGTGGCGACCGCGCGTGACCTTGCGGGCAACACCACCCCGCAGGGCTTCAGCGCGGTGGCCGACGGCACGCAGCCGAGCGGCGGCTCGATCGACTACACCGACGGCTACACGAACGTCACCTCGGCATCGATCACGTTCAACACCGGCACCGACGGAGTCGGCCCGAACGACTCCGGCATCGGGGCCTGGCAGATCGTGCGCGAGAGCGCGGCGCTATCGGCCGGCACCTGCGGCGTGTACGGCGGTCCACTCGTCGTGGGCGGCCCGAACCCGGGTGGCTCGAGCTACAGCAACCCGGGCCTGGCGGACGGCACCTGCTACCGCTACAGCCTGGTGGTGACCGACAACGTCGGCAACGCGAAGACCTACACCGTGCCGAAGGAAGTCAAGGTCGACACGACCGTGCCGGTCGGCACGATCGACGCGCTGCCCGCCAGCCCGGTGAGCGCGATCCAGACCTTCACCGGCACGAGCGGCGACACCGGCAGCGGCGTGCAGACGCTGACCGTCACGTACACCGGTCCGTCGCCGGTGCCGCCGTGCACGGTGACCCTGCCGACGAGCGTGAACCCGTGGAGCTGCAACATCAACACCGCGCTCTACGGCGACGGCACCTACACGCTCTCGCTGGTCGTGACCGACAAGGCCGGCAACACGAGCGTGCCCGTGACTCGCGACGTGGTGTTCGACAACAACCCGCCGGTGATCGACCCGATGACCTGGACCGAGCTGACCGGCAACCAGTACACGCATCCGGCGGGCGACGACCTCTGGTTCAACCCGGTCGGATCCGCCACCGCGTCGCTGAGCGTGCCGGTGACCGATCCCGGCAGCGGCGTGGCGAGCGTCACGTTCCCGGCACCGGGCGCCGGCTGGACGCCCGGCGCACCGGTCGTGAACACCACGCCGCCGAGCCCGTACTCGCAGACCTTCGGGTTCACCACGGGCGCATCGGATCCGGCAACGATGACGATCACCGCGACCGATATCGCCGGCAACTCCTCCACGCGCAGCTTCGAGCTGCGCCAGGACACCACCGCTCCGACCGGCTCCACGATCAGCTACCTCGGCGGACCGAGCAGCGCTCCGTCCACCTCGATCACGATCGACACGTCGCTGCGCAGCGACGGCGCAGGCTCGGGCCTTGGCCGCTACCAGCTGCAGCGCCAGACGGGCGCGCTCGCCGCGGGCGTGTGCACCATGAGCGGCACGTGGGTGAACATCGGCGCGCCGAACGAGCCGAGCCCGTTCGTCGACACCACCACCGTCGACGGCAACTGCTACGAGTACCGACTGCTCGACTACGACAACGTCGAGAACTTCGCGACGATCCAGCCGGGCATCCAGGTGCAGGTCGACCGCACCGCGCCGACCGCCGACATCACCGACCCGCTCGCGGGCGACTACCTGAGCGGCACGTACACGTTCACCGGCAACCACGGCGACACCGGCAGCGGCGTGGCGTACTTCGACGTGACGTTCGTCGGCAGCGGCACCGGCAACATCTGCGCGGTCAACGACACGCAGGCATCCCCGTGGTCGTGCGCCTGGGACACCACCGCCGAGGCGGAGGGCCCCTACGACGTGACGATCGTGGCCGTCGACAACGCCGGCAACGCGAGCGTGCCGTTCACGATCTCGATCACGGTCGACAACAGCCCGCCGAGCATCTCGTTCGACAGCTGGGTCGAGGGCACCAACCCGCAGTTCATGCACCCGGTCGGCAACAAGATGTGGTTCAACCCGACCGGCACCGGCAGCTTCGGCCTGAAGATGGCTGCCAACGATTCCGGCGCCGGCATGGACCGCGTCGACTTCCCGGCACTCGGCGCCGGCTGGAACCCGGTCGGCGGCCAGAGCGACAACGTCGCACCGTCGCCGTACCAGACCCCGACCAACTACAGCTGGACCGCGGGCGCGAGCGACCCGGCATCGCAGGTCGCCACGGCCTTCGACCTGGTCGGCAACAGCGCCACTGCGGCGTTCGAGGTCGACGCCGACACCGTGGCGCCGACGGGCGTGACGATCTCGCCGCAGACCACGCCGTCGGGGTACCACACCTCCACGAGCGAGGGCATCACGTTCAACCAGGGCGTCGACACCGGCGGCTCGGGCGTGGGTCGCTGGCAGCTGCAGCGCCAGAGCTCGCCGCTCTCGGGTGGCGTGTGCACCGGCTACGGCAGCTGGGGCAACGTGGGTCCCGTCAGCCCCGCGGGCCCGACCTACACCGACAACGCGCTCGTCGACGGCAACTGCTACCGCTACCAGATCAAGGTGTGGGACAACGTCGAGAACGTCACCACGCTCGGCGATCCGTACGAGGTGAAGGTCGATGCGACCAAGCCGACCGGCACCATCGACGCGCTGCCGCCCTACGTCTCGGGCGTGGTGAACCTGTCGGGCACGCACGCCGACACCTACAGCGGCGTGGCGAGCTTCTCGGTCGACTACGCCAACACCGCCACCGGCAACGTCTGCTCGACCGTCGTCGCCGCCTCGCCGTGGAGCACGCCCTCGTGCGACTGGGACACGCTCGGCCTGGCGCTGCCCGACGGACCGTACGACCTGACGATCACCGTGATCGACAACGCCGGCAACATCAGCGACCCGTTCACGGTCTCGACGATCGTCGACAACGGACCGCCGACGCTCGTGTTCAACTCGTTCGTCGAGGGCGCGGGCGCGCAGTACCAGCACGCGGTCGGCACGACCATGTACTTCAACCCGGCGCAGGCGGGTGGCTTCACGCTCAACCTCGATGCGAACGACGCGGGCAGCGGCGTTCAGCGCGTCGACTTCCCGGCGCTCGGCGCGAACTGGTCGCCGGCGTCGGTCACCGCCGACACGAGCGGCCCGAACCCGTACGCGATGAGCTACAACTGGTCGAGCGGCGCAGGCTCGCTCGCCGGCGCGATCGCCACCGCGTTCGACAACGTCGGCAACACCGCCACCACCACGTTCGACGTCGAGGCCGACAACACCGCCCCGACGGGCAGCAGCGTCGCGGTGACGATCCCGGCATCGGGATACACCAACCTCGACACGGTCGACGTGACCTTCGAGCTCGGAGCCGATGCCCAGGCGGGCATCGGCGGCTGGCAGCTGCAGCGCCAGGCGGGCACCCTCGCAGCCGGTGCATGCACCATGAGCGGCACCTGGTCGAACATCGGTCCGGCGAACGTCGGTGGTCCCACTCCGCCGGTCGGACCGTTCACCTACAGCGACACGCCACTCGCCGACGGCACCTGCTACGAGTACCGAATCCAGGTGACCGACAACGTCGGCAACGTCGAGACCGAGGCCGACACGAACCAGCTCAAGGTCGACAAGACGGCTCCGTTCGGCGCGTTCACCGCGCCGGTCGGGCCGTACGTGAGCAGCACGATCTCGCTCGACGGAACCCACGGCGATGCCTTCAGCGGCGTCGACGAGTTCACGGTCACCTACTCCGGCTCCGCATCGGGCACGGTGTGTGCGAACGAGACCCAGGCGTCGCCGTGGAGCTGCACGTTCGACACCACCACCGTCGCCGACGGCACCTACACCTTCGAGCTGGTGGTGACCGACCTGGCCGGCAACGTGAGCGCGCCGTTCCCGTACACCCTGACGGTCGACAACTCGCCGCCGACCATCAACTTCCTCGGCTGGATCGAGAACGGCGGCGCGAACTTCACGCATCCGGTCGCCGACACGATGTTCTACAACCCGACCGGAACCGGCACGTTCACGCTGCAGGTGACCGCCGACGACACCGGCAGCGGGGTCAAGCACGTGATGTTCCCGCAGCTCGGCGCCAACTGGACGCCCGCCGCGCCCTACAACGACACGACCGGCACCGGCCCGGCACCGTCGGTGTACGACGTGATGTACGGCTTCAACAACACGAGCGCCACGCCGACCGATCCGCTGTTCGCGACCGCGGAAGACAAGGTCATGCCGTCGCACACAGCCACCACGCAGTTCCACGTGGTGCCCGATCCGGACGTGCCGGTCGGCGGCTCCGTGGACTACCTCTCCACCACGTCGAACGCGACCGACTTCGACATCGACTTCACGCAGCCGAACGACGGCAGCGGCTCGGGCATCAAGACCGTCCAGCTGCAGCGCGAGAGCGCCCTGTTCGACAACGGCGACAACACCTGCGACGCGTTCGACAACGTGTGGGTGAACATCGGTCCGGCCAACCCGACGGTCGGCGTGCCGGTGACCGATTCCACGACGATGGACGGTCACTGCTACCGCTACCGACTGCTCGTGAACGACAACGTCGGCAACCAGACCTCGTTCACCACGACCGAGGAGATCCGCGTCGACCGCACCGCGCCGACCGGCACCTTCGACACCTTCACGATGGCGCCGCCGGTCAATACGATCCCGGCAACGCCCGGCGCGTTCCTGGGCGGCATCGTGACGATCGACGGCTCGGCGGCCGACGGCGCGAGCGGCCTCACCACGGTCGGTCTCGAGGCCGACGACGGCGTGAACCCGCCCTTCACGATCGGCGATCCCACCACCACCGGCCCGAACCCGTGGCAGGAGGACTGGGACACCAGCGGCTCGCCCGACGGCACCTACACGATCACCGCGCACGTGCGCGACCTCGCCGGCAACACGGGCGACATCACGATCAACGTCGTGGTCGACAACACCGCCCCGGTGGCCTCCCTGCTCGACCTGGTCGAGGTCACCAACGGCCAGTACCAGTTCGCCGACCTGCCCGGATCGACGGTCTGGTACAACCCCGCACAGAGCGGCAGCTTCCGCGTGCTCGTGCAGGCCACCGACACCCCGGGCAGCGGCATGCAGCAGGTCGACTTCCCCGCCCTGGGCGCCGGCTGGACCCCTGCGGCACCGTTCACCGACAACGTCGTGAACGCAACTCCGCCCGACTCGTGGGGCGGCACGACGTACGACTGGACCGCGGGCCCGACCACGCCGACGAACCCGCTCAACGCCACCGCGATCGACAAGGCAGGCAACACCACGAACGTGCCGTTCAACGTGAAGCCCGATGCCGCGGCACCGACTGCGGGTACCGCAACCACGCTGGACGTCTACAAGAACACGCAGGACCTCACGATCGGCTACGCGCCGGGCGTCGACAACGTCGGCGGCGCGTCGGTGAACTCCGGCTTCGACAAGGCACAGCTGATGCGACAGGTGGCGTCGTTCACCTCGCCCGACACCTGTGGCGTGTTCGGCCTGCCGAGCCCCGCCGGACCCGTCGTCACCACCCCCGTCGCAGGCTCGTTCGTCGATGCGACCCCCACGAGCCCGCACTGCTACCAGTACTTCCTGCGCACGTACGACAAGGTCGGCAACTACAGCGACAGCCCGGCCACGAGCGTCATCAAGTTCGACAACGTCGCTCCGCTCGGCGCGATCGACGTCACGCCCGGCCCGTTCGTGAGCGGTCCTGCTCCGGTGATGACCGGCACTGCCAGCGACGTCGACACGGGCGTGCGCCGCATCGACCTGACCTACGACGACGGCGCGGGCCACAGCGGCTCGATCTGCGGCGTGGTCGCGCCGCCCGGCAGCGTGAGCCCGACGTGGTCGTGCACGTGGAACACCACCGCAGGATCGACCCCCGACGGCGTGTACACGCTCACGCTGCTCGTGACCGACTTCGCCGGCAACACCTTCACGGCGCCGACCAAGACCCTGACGATCGACAACACGCCGCCGGTGATCGACGACGTGACGATCGTGGAGAACGTGAACCCGCAGTTCCAGCACATCGATCCGAGCGACGACAGCCACGTCTTCTACAACCCGAACCCCGGCTTCAACGGCTCGTTCCAGGTCAAGGTGCTCGCACACGACGACGGCACCGGCATGAGCCGCATCGAGTTCCCCGACATCGACGGCGCTGCCACCAGTGGCTGGACCCCGGACGGCGATGCCGTCGGCTCGAGCCAGCCCGGATTCTCGTTCGTCCAGCCACTCGCCTCGCCCGAGTACACCGCCAACTACGCGTGGACCCCGGGCGCCACCTCGCCGGGTCTCCTCAACGCGGTCGCATACGACAATGCGTGGGCCATGATCGGCGATCCGACCTCGAACGCGCCGTTCACTGTCACACCCGATCCCGATGCGCCGACCGGCGGCTTCATCCAGATCACGGATCCGATCGGCGGCGGCTGGCTCACCGGACCCGACATCGAGATCAGCTTCTCGCCCGGCGCCGACGCGCTCTCCGGCCTGCGCACGTGGAAGCTGCAGCGCAACACGACCACCATCACGGCAGGTGCCTGCGATCCCTTCGGTGCCGCATGGGTCGACATCGCGACCGTCGATCCGATCGGTCCGATCCTCGATTCGCCGCCGACCGACAACACGTGTGTCCAGTACCGGCTCGTGCAGGAGGACAACGTCGGCAACGTCGATGCGACGCTGGTCACCGCCGACATCGTGAAGATCGACCGCACCGCGCCGACCGGCACGATCGACACGCCGGTGACGGTGCTGCCGACCACGTTCGTGAACGGCACGATCTCCCCCGACGGCACCGCCGACGACGGCCAGAGCGGCCTGGATCGCATCGAGCTGCGCGCGCTCGGCACGCCGAGCCCGGACATCTGCCTGGCGCCGAACCTCACCCCCACCTTGCCGACCAACACGGCTACCTGGGGCACGACCGATCCCGGCGACTGTGACTGGGACACCCTGTCGGGCACCGCCGACGGTCCCTACACGCTCGAGCTGACGGTCTACGACATCGCGGGCAACAGCTCCGTGATCACGAAGGACGTCTTCGTCGACAACACCCCGCCGGCCCTGACGTTCAAGCAGTTCGTGCCGGGCACGAACCCGACCTACCAGTTCATCGACCCGAACCCGTCGATCCTCTGGATCAACGCAGGGCCGGGCAAGAGCGGCTCGTTCAACGTCGAGATGAGCGCCGACGACGGCACGGGCAGCGGCGTGAACCGGGTCGAGTTCCCGGATCACGGTGCAGGCTGGATGAACACGCCGGCATCGCGCATCGACACGACCGCGACCGCACCCGACGTGTACGACGTCAAGTACACGTGGTCGACCGGCGCGAACGAGCCGGGTGACACGTCGACCTCCGCGTTGGGCGGCGCGATCGCATACGACAACCTGCTGCCGACGCCGAACCAGAGCCTGCCGGTTCCGTACACGGTGCTGCGCGACGACACCGCACCCGCCGGTGGCTCGATCACGTACCCGAACGGCTGGTGGACGTCGCCCAGCGTCGACGTGAACTTCGCGCCCGGCTCCGACACGAAGGACGGCACGAACCCGGGCTCGGGCATCCGCAACACGGTCATCGAGCGCGCGAGCGCACCGCTCAGCGGCGGTACCTGTGGTGCGTGGGGCGCATGGGGCGTGCTCAACGGCGGCGTGCCGGTCACGACGAGCCCGTTCAACGACGCGACGATCACCGACGGCAAGTGCTACCAGTACCGCATCAAGGTGCGCGACAACGTCGACAACTGCTCGACCGTGTCGACCGACACCAACGCGACCTGCATCGGTGCACCGCTGGCGCCCGCGCTCGTGATCAAGGTCGACACGACCGCGCCGAGCGGCACGATCGATCCCACCCCGATGGGTCCGTTCGCGGGCAACGTCAACGCGCCGCCGTTCAGCGGCACGAGCAGCGACAGTGGCTCGGGCGTCAACAGCGTGACGATCAGCGTGGTCAACGACGGCAACCCGGCGATCGCGATCAGCCAGCTCTGCCAGTCGGTGAGCGGCGGTCCCGTGGCGTCGTTCCCCTGGACCTGCTCATGGGACACGATCAGCAGCCCGGCGCCGATCAGCGGCCAGATGCCCGACGGCACGTACACGATGACGCTGACGGTCAAGGACAACGCCGGCAACACGTTCACCACGACGCGCACGAACATCGTGGTCGACAACACCCCGCCGATCATGACGCTGCACGACCTGGTCGAGGGCACGAGCCCGCAGTACCAGTACGCCGACCTCGCGGCCAAGACGATGTGGATCAACTCGGGCCAGGGTGGCGACTTCAAGGTGCAGTTCGACGTGGTCGACACGCCCGCCGGCGTGCGCCAGGTCGACTACGCCGATCCGGATGCCGGCGCGACCGGCTGGGTGATCAACCCGGCGTCGCAGCTCGCGCCGGTCACGGTCGGCGGCTCCGTCTACGAGTCGAACTTCACCTGGAGCACCGGCGCGAGCGAACCCAACAACCAGCTCGCGACGGCGACCGACTACGCCGGCAACACGAACGGCACCGACGGCACGTTCATCATCCGTGACGACACCGCGGCACCGACCGGAACCACGATCTCGCAGCCGACCGGCTACGTCGCGCCGGGCTCGATGGCCGTGACGTTCGCGACCGGCACCGACCAGGGCTCGACCGGCACTGCCGTGGGCCTCGATCCGGCGAGCACCACGATCCTGCGACGCAGCGTGCCCGTGGTGGCTCCGGTGGGCGTCACGCCGCCCAGCTGTGGCGTGACCTGGAGCGGCTACACGCCGGTCAAGACCAACCCGACCGGCACCACGTGGAGCGACGCCACCGCGGTCGCCGACCCCACGTCGTCGGGCAGCCCGTGGGGCACCTGCTACCAGTACCAGATCCAGGTCAGCGACCGGGTCGGCAACACCGCGTCCTACACGACGCTGAACCCGACGATCGTGGCCGAGCCGGACATCCTCGTCACGCGCCCGGTGTGCCCGGCGGTGGCCGAGGACGGCAGCGTCACCTGCACGCTCGACATCCGCCTGGCGACGGGTCCGTCCCCGAGCGCGACCATCCACCTCGACGGCGGCTCGCAGCTGCGCTTCAACGGCGGCAACCAGACGCTCGACCTGACCTTCACCGGTGCCGACTGGTGGATCAACCAGACGGTCACGGTCGAGGCATACGACGACGCGATCATGGAGATGGATCCGCATCCGGGTCAGGTCGTGCTGACCGCGACGAGCGCGGACCCGGTCTACGACGGCTTCCCGATCACGCCCGAGAACTTCGACGTGGACGACAACGACTTCGCGGGCGTGGACGTCACCGCGCTCGGCGCACCGGCGAACGTCACCGACGTGACCGAGGGCGGCGCGAGCGACACCGTGCAGGTCGTGCTGACCTCCGAGCCGACCGCCCCGGTCACGATCACCGGCGTGGTCGGCAACGGCACCGCGCCCACGAGCTCGCCCGATGCCAAGTTCGCGGCGCCGATCACGTTCCTGCCGACGAACTGGAACGTCCCGCAGACGATGACGATCGACGCGATCGACGACAACTTCGACGAGCTCGACCCGGAGACGAACTCGCTGTCCTACTCGATCAGCTCGAGCGACCCGTTCTACACCCCGGTCACGCCGAACACCGGCGCGGGCACGACCGTGGTGACGGTACACGACAACGACACGGCTGCGTTCACGTACTCCTCGACCGGACCGTTCCACGTCACCGAGGGCGGCGCATCGCAGAGCTTCACGATCGCGCTGCAGACGATCCCGACCGCTCCTGTCACGCTGGACTTCACCCTGACGACCGGCCAGGCGACCGCCACGCCGATGACGTTGACGTTCACGCCGGGCAATTGGAACGTCCCGCAGACGGTGACCGTCGCGGCCGTCGACGACGCTATCGACGAGATGAACGGCATGACGGACCAGATCACCACCGTGGTGACCAGCGCCGATCCGCAGTACGCGGGCCAGTTCGTGCCGCCGTTCGACATCGTCGTCGACGACAACGACACCGCCGGCATCTTCACGGATTCGGCACCGACCGAGCAGGCGACCGAGGGCGGTCAGGATGCCTCCTGGAAGGTGCGCCTCACGAGCGAGCCGAGCGGGCCGGTCCAGATCGACCTGTCGATGCTCGTCGGCCAGGCGACCGTGACGACTCCTGCAAGCGGCATCCTGGTGTTCACTCCCGCCAACTGGGACCAGTTCCAGGACGTGGTGGTGCAGGCGAACGACGACCCGGTCGCTGAGGGGATCCACTACGACACCCTCCGCTACACGGTCACGAGCGGCGATCCGCTGTACGACGGCTTCAACCTCGCCGACGTGCCGATCGAGATCACCGACAACGAGTTCGCGGGCGTGGCGCTCAGCAAGACGAAGCTGTTCGTCGACGAGGGCGGTCGTACCGACACCTACACAGTGCAGCTGACCAGCCAGCCGGCCGGCGACGTGACGATCGTCGTCAGCGGCGATGCCGACGTGCTCCCGAGCGCCGTCGGAAACGACCAGGACACCGCGGCCGGAACCGTGACGCTGCGGTTCACGCCGCTCACGTGGAACATCCCCGTTGTGATCACCGCGACCGCGGTCGACGACCGCATCGCCGAAGGCACGCCGCACATGGGCGTGCTCACCTCCACCGCATCGAGCACGAGCGACCCGGCCTACAACACGAGCGGCACGAATCCGATCACGATCCCGAACGTCGACGTGGAGATCACCGACAACGACCAGCCGGGCATCGAGGTGCAGCACACCGGCGGCGGTACCAACGTCGCCGAGGGCGGCGCCACCGACACCTACCTCGTGCGGCTCAAGAGCGCGCCGTCGAACATCGTGACCGTGCGTCCGTTCCCCGACGACCAGGTGACCGTCTCCCCGGCCTCGGTCACGTTCGATTCGAGCAACTGGGACGCGTGGCAGACGATCACGGTCAAGGCCGTGGACGACCCGCGCGTCGAGGGTCCGCACAAGGGCTACATCAAGCACGGAACCGACAGCCTCGATCCGTTCTACGTGGGCGTCGAGGGCGACACGCTCGAGGTCGACATCACCGACAACGACTCTGCGGGCGTCCAGGCGACCGCCGACGACGGCAGCGTGACGGTCAAGGAGGGCAAGCCCGGAACCTGCGACTACGTGGACGTCGTGCTCACGGCGCAGCCGAGCGCGCCGGTGACGGTCAGGATCTTCCCCGACGACGCGCCGGACGTTGCGGTCGCGCCGGTGAACGGTCTCGAGTTCCGCCCGGAGAACTGGAACATCCCGCAGCGATACACGATCTGCGCGGTCGACGACAAGTTCGCCGAGCCCACGGAGATCAAGAACCTCAAGATGCGCAGCTTCAGCGAGGACCGCTTCTACAACGGCGGCAACTGGCCCGAGGTCACGGTGACGATCTTCGACGACGACGCCGCGGTCATCACGCGCCACGAGCCGCACGACCAGCGATACCTGACGGTGACGCGCAACGATCGTCTCACCGCGGTGTTCTCGGTCAAGCTGTTCGACAAGCCTGCGGCACCGGTCAAGGTGTACATCCGCTACCCGAAGGACCTCACCGGCAGCGTCGACGGCCGCAAGGGATCCAAGACCAAGCGCAAGTACCTCACCTTCACGCCGAAGAACTGGTACCGACGCCAGTACGTGCGCGTCTGGTACCAGCGTGGCAGTGGCGGCACGGGTACGATCACGCGCACGATCACGTTCAGGGTGGCGTCGAAGGATCGCCGCTACAACGGCATCCGTCCGCGCGGCATCAAGGTTCGGATCAAGGACAACAACCGCGTCGGCAATCGATTCCGCACGGGTACCTCGAGCGAGCCCGCGGCAGCACGCAAGTGGCCGAGCGAGCTCGTGGCAGCACCGCTGCCCAAGGCGGCACCCGCACCGGCGATCGCGCAGCTGCCGGAGCAGCCGCTGGCCGCATGGGATCCGCGCACGCTCGTGGGCAAGCGCTTCGACATGCCGTGGGCGACGTACGACGACGGCACCACCGCGAAGGGCGGATCGATCCGGATCGTCGGCGTGGCCGATGGCTCCGCACAGGGCTTCGAGAACATCGACTACGCGGCGAAGGTCGTGCGCGTGGCCAGGAAGAACGACTGGAACGAGTGGACGAACGACACGCGCTACGTCGTCGTGCAGGGCGCCGATCGTCGCTACTACGTGTACTCGGCGCACCTCGCATCCGACCCCGCGAACACGAAGCTCGAGGACAAGTTCTCGATCGCCGTCTACGTGTTCGGACCGACCTGGGCCAGCTGGCGCGACGACGCCGGCACGTGGCGCGCCGCCCGCGACACCGCGATCAGCTGATCGTCGTCCCCCTCGCAGCACCCCCGCCCCCAGCCGGCCGCCATCCGGACTGGTTCGATTGACTGTCGCTGGGCGACAGCTATCCGAACCAGTCCCATCCCAGCCCTCCGCCCCACCCGTACTGGTTCGATTGACTGTCGCTGAGCGACAGTTATCCGAACCAGTCCTTCAGCACTGGCCGATCCAATCAACCGGCGAGTGCCGCGGGATCAGCCCGTCGTGCCGACGAGCAGCTCGACGAGGTTGCCGAAGGGATCGGTGACCTTGCAGCGTGCATCGGCTACGGGTACATCGGCCCACGCGATCTGGTAGCCGGCCGCTGCGATCCGCTCGGCTATTGCGTCGAGGCTCGCGCGATCGCGGATGCGAAGCGCCGGATGGGCCTTGGTGGCCGGACTGAAGGGATCGAGCACGCCGACGTGCAACCCTTGCCCGGCGCCTACCTGAAACCAGCATCCACCGCGCGCGGAGAGCTCCGCTGGCTTCGGCACCTCGGGCAGGCCGAGGACCTCGCCATAGAACGCACGGGCGTCGTCTTCGCCACCGGGCGGGCAGCACACCTGGACGTGGTCGTAGCCGATGAACTCCTCCATGGACGGCACGTTACCCGCGTCGGGCCGCACGCGCACACATGGCGGCGATCTCGGCGATCACGACCTCAATCGCTTGGAAAACGAGCTCGTTCGGCACGCGAAGCAGATCGATGTCGAGGTCGCCGAGCGCCTCGTTTCGGGTCGCATCCAGGTGACGCATGGCGAGGAGGTCGTGGCCGAAGTCGTCGACTTCTATCGCGATGCCGAGGTCGGGCCAGTACAGGTCGATCTTGAATCGACCGCGCTCGGTATGCATGACCACGTTGACCAGCGGGAGCGGCAGCCCGGAATCACGGATCGCCTGTGCGAGCACGAGCTCGGCGTGCGACAGGATGCCGGTGCTGCCGGCGTGCAGCTGACCGAG
Source organism: Thermoleophilia bacterium (assembly GCA_020438525.1). The sequence continues at coordinate 24,380 of JAGQUL010000073.1, forward strand.
TGCGAATCGAAGCGCGGCGTATCCATGCCGACGATTGCGCAGACGCCGGCGCAGGATGTCGAGCTGGCGCGTACGCAGCAGCGAGCGACGACCAGCTTGGTGGAGCGGGCCGATCAGTTCGTACGGGTCCACGAGCTCTGCCATGTCGACGATCGTGCGCATGGGCGAGGCGATCGGAATGCCGTGCCGTCTGGTTCGGTCGTTGCGACCGAACCAACGGGTTCGATGGACATGTGCGCCACTTACGCGCCGTGGTGATGCCGGGGTCGCGACATCGATTCGACGGGTTCGGTACGAGATCATGCCCCAGTGCTCTGCTGCGGCCGGTCCGGTCAGCACAGCGCCGGTGCCTGCAGCTAGGACGGTGCCCATCCACGTCGAGGTGCGCGATGGTTCGCCGACGGCAAGGTGGATGACACCGTGATGGAACCGGGTCCAGCGCCCCATCGCTATGCGTCGTCTGATCTGACCGTGTGTGAATCCCGCTGCGAGCAACTGCTCGGTGCGCACCATCATGTGTTGCCGCGAGCCGAGGTCGGCGGCGCGCGCCTCGAGGGTCCAGAGACGATGACGTGTCGATTCAGCCATGCCATGGCGTCGACGTCGGGGGATGGAATGTTGGTCACGAAAGCGTGTCGATTTCGTGCCAATTCCGTCACGATTTCATGAGCATGATTTCGTGCGATACGTACCCACCTCCCCGAACTGGTTCGGGAAACTGTCGCCTGGCGACAGTCAATCGAACCAGTCCCGAGCGGGCGACGCGGCGTGGGCGTGGGGGGGCGTGGGGGGCGTGGGG
>JAGQUL010000391.1:0-3114 GCA_020438525.1 Thermoleophilia bacterium
CAGGTCGAGCTGGTCGCGTGCGGCCACGTGCATCGTCCGGCGACCGCGCGGATCGCGCACGCACCGCTGTTCGCATGCCCGAGCGTGTTCTGGCCCGCCCGTCCCGACTTCGTCGGTGCACGTCCCATCGAGCTGGTCGAGGGACCGGTCGGCATCGGCGTGCACGTGCGCACCGCCAGTAGGGGCATCGCCAGTCACGTCCGGATGATCGGCGACGTTCCCGACTTGGCGCGGCCGATCGAGCCGTAGCCCGACCGGGCGCGGATCGAGCCGCGATCAGTGCGGCTTGGTGAGCGCGTGGGTGATGCCACCGATCGCCGCACCGGTGAGCGTGCCCATGATCACGCTGGTCGCGATCAGGGCCTTGCCGGAGCCCTGGCTCCATCCGGCACCGAACAGCCCGATCGCGCCGCCGGCGAGCGCCAGTGGTGCCGCACCGACGAGCATGCTGCCGAGCAGCGAGTTCGGGTTGCCGTGGTTGTTCATGTAGCTCACTGCAGCGATCGGACCGCCGATCAGCAGGCCGGATGCCACGGCGACCGGCGCAGGAAACGCCAGCGTGCGCGCGGTTGTGACTGCCACGCCCGTACCGATCGCGGCGCCGGCGAGCATGCCGGGCACGGGTGATCCAGAAGGTGCCTGTACCGAAGTCATTCGTTCGTCCTCGCGTCCCGGGTCGACCCCGATCGTCGACCCTGTCCCACCGATGCTTCGAGTGTCGGAGCGGGATCGTTGCAGTCCGAGACGCATCCGCCGCTGCTCCCGACACACTGGCGTGATGGCCGCGCGCGCTGCGCACGGCTTCGGGACTCGGGACGGACGTAGATGATGGATGCGGGAGCCACGGGCAGCTCGGCGATGGCGCTGATGCGGTCGGTCAAGGCCGGCGGCAGCAAGACGGTGCGGATGGCAACCGTGACCGCCCAGCGCTGGGCGGAGCGACCGCTCACATCGTTCGTGCACGAGGTCGGCCAGCTGCGACGAACCGGCGCGATCGACGCCGCCGAAGCCACCCGCCTGCTCGCCACCCGCGGCATCGAGCCCGGCTCGTTCCAGCACGCCGCCGTGATGAGCGACGCCGCTCGCGGCCGCGTGCTGCTGACCTGGGGCGGCAAGCTGAACCTGCCCCCGCTCTTCCACCTGCGTGGCGAGCTGCGTGCACGCGGCGCCACGGTCCAGATCGTCAACAACGCCGACCTCGCGCTGCGCGACGGCGTGCTGCTCGCCAAGGGCAGGCCGATCCCGATGCCCGACGCGATCGTGGCGCGCGGCGTGAAGGCGAAGTACCTGCCGATGTTCGAGGACCTCGCCAGCCAGGGCGTGCACCTGGTCAACCAGCCGGATGCGATCAGGTCGGGGCGCAGCAAGGCCGCGATGGCCGGGATCTTCGAGGCCGCCGGCGTGAAGGCCCCGAAGACGATCGTGGTGAAGGGATCCGACGACCTCGCCCGGGCCGCCGACGAGATCGGCCTGCCGATGATCGTCAAGACCTCGCGCGGCTCGGGCGGCAACGGCGTCTTCAAGGTCGACACGCCCGCGGATCTCGACGAGATCCGCGCACAGCTCCTGGGCGGCGACAGGCCGCGGCTCCTGGTCGCGCAGGAATTCATCGAAGGCTCCGCCGGCATCGACAACCGCGTGATGGTCGTGCGTCGTCCCGACGGCGAGCACCAGGTCGTGGCAGTGATGGAGCGCCGCGGCAGCGCCGGCGACTTCCGCGCCAACGGCCCGTCGGGCAACGCAGTACGACGAATCGATCCGACCGGTGCCGACCCGGCGGTCCCGCGTGAATACCTCGACACCGCCGTGAAGGCGGCGCGCGCCTTCGACCTCGATGTCGCGGGAGTCGACGTGGGCAGGACCGGACACGTCTGGGAGATCAACACCACGGCGGGACTGCCGGAGCTGGACACCTTCATGCCCCGGCGCGAGCACACGCTGCCCCGCATCGCCGACTACGCCGTGTACGGCACGCGGAACGCCTGACCCGGTATCGCGCACATTTCCGCGCGCGAGCGGGTAGCCTTCCCGCATGCTGGACATCCGCCTGATTCGCGATACCCCCGAAGTCGTCGAAGCGATGCTGCGCAAGCGTGGCGCCGACATGGACCTGTCGCACCTGCGCGACCTGGACACGCAGCGTCGTGCGGCGAACACCGAGCTCGACGAGCTGCGCGCGCAGCGCAACGCCGCATCCAAGGAGATCGGCGCGGCCAAGCAGCGTGGCGAGGACGCGGAGGCGGAGATGGCCGCCGTGCGCGAGCTCGGCGAGAAGATGGACGCGGTCGCCGACCGCGAGAAGGACCTCGCCAACAAGCTCGACACGATGCTGCTCGCCCTGCCGAACCTCGTGCAGGACGACGTGCCGACCGGCGGCGAGGACGAGGGCACCGAGCTGCGCCGCGTCGGCGAGCCGCGGATCGTCGAGGGCGGCACCGCCGACCACCTCGACCTCGGCACCGCGCTCGACATGATCGACATGGAGCGCGGCGCGCGAACATCAGGCAGCCGCTTCGCCTACCTCAAGGGCGATGCAGTGCGCCTGCAGTACGCGCTCGTGAACTTCGCGATCGACCGGCTCGGCGCGCACGGGTTCGAGCCGGTCGTGCCGCCGGTGCTCGTACGCGAGGAAGCGATGTGGGGCACCGGCTTCTTCCCGGCCGACGCCAGCCAGGTCTACCGGATCCCCGAGGAGAACCACGACCTGTTCCTCGTCGGCACCAGCGAGGTCCCGCTCGCTGCGCTGCACATGGACGAGATCCTCGATGCCGACCAGCTGCCGATCCGCTACGCCGGCATCTCCAGCTGCTTCCGCCGCGAGGCCGGCGCCGCCGGCAAGGACACGCGCGGGATCATCCGCGTGCACCAGTTCGACAAGGTCGAGATGTTCTCGTTCGTCGAGCCCGACATGAGCCGCGACGAGCACGACTTCATCCTCGCCCGCGAGGAGGAGCTGATGACCGCGCTCGAGCTGCCGTACCGCGTCGTGAACATCGCCGCAGGCGACCTCGGTGCACCCGCCAGCAAGAAGTACGACATCGAGGTGTGGCTGCCCGGACAGCAGGCCTACCGCGAGCTCACCAGCTGCTCCAACTGCACCGACTACCAGGCCCG
>JAGQUL010000391.1:3252-3543 GCA_020438525.1 Thermoleophilia bacterium
CCCGAGGCGCTGCACGCCTATGGCGCGCCCAAGCTGATCGGCGGCGATCGCGTAGGCGCACCTGCCTGAGCCGCCGCGATCGGTAGGATCGCTGCGAACCTACGAGGAGAACGCGATGCAGCTGCTACCGATCCGACCCGCCGCTCCGACTCCCGGCGACCCTGCCGCGATCGCCGCGTCGCAGGCGCTCCTCACCGACGCTCGCGACTGCGTTCGCGACGCCGTGCTCGCCACCATGCACGCCGGTGGCATCGATCCGCTTGCTCCGTACTGGACGCATCGTGCGACCAT
>JAGQUL010000392.1:0-926 GCA_020438525.1 Thermoleophilia bacterium
GGGGCCACGACCGGGGCCACCAGGGCCTCGTCCGCCGCCGCTGCCGCCGCGATCTCCGCCGCCACGGCGACGCTGGCCACGGCCCTGGCCGCGACGATCATCGCCATCATCGATGCGCATGCGGCCGGACTCGAAGCCCTCCGGCAGCACCTCGCCCTTGTTGATCCACACCTTGACCCCAATGCGGCCATATGTGGTCTTCGCCTCGACGAAGCCGTAGTCGATGTNNCGCAGCGTGTGCAGCGGCACGCGACCCTCGCTGTAGCCCTCGACGCGTGCCATCTCGGCACCGCCCAGGCGGCCACCACAGCGAACGCGCACGCCGTGCGCACCGCTCCGCATGGCACTCGCGAGCGAGCGCTTCATCGCGCGGCGGAACGCCACGCGGTTCTCGAGCTGCTCGGCGATGCCCTGCGCAACGAGCTTCGCGTCCAGCTCGGGGCGCTTGATCTCGTTGATGTTGATGTGCACGCCCTTGCGGGTCATCGCGCCGATCTCCTTGCGGAGGGCGTCGACCTCGCTGCCGGACTTGCCGATCACGATGCCAGGTCGAGCGGTGTAGATGTCGACCGTGACCTTCTGCTTGTCCTTGCGGATCAGGATGTCGCTGATGCCGGCGTGGGCGAGCTTGCCGTTGATGTGCCGGCGGATGTTGACGTCCTCGATCAGGTAGTCCGAGAACTCCTTCTCGGTGAACCAGTTCGAGCGCCAGTCATGGATGATGCCGACCCGCAGGCCGCCTGGATGAATCTTCTGTCCCATCAGGCCTTCTCCTCGGTGGTCTCGGTCGCCTCGGCGGCGTCGTCGTTCGTTGCCTCTGCGGGAGCCTCGTCGACGACGGGAGCCTCGACGACCTCCGCCTCGGCCTCGGCCTTCGGGGCGTCGTCCTGCTTCGGGGCGTCGTCCTTCTTGGCTGCCGGCTTCTT
>JAGQUL010000392.1:935-1671 GCA_020438525.1 Thermoleophilia bacterium
GCGGGCTTCTTCGCCGGCTTCGCCTCGGCCGACTTCTTCGAGCCGGCAACGCGAGCGGAGCGATCACCCTTGGACGCAGCTGCCTTCTTCGCGGCGCGACCCTCGAGCAGCTCGGTCGGAGCGACGTCGACGACCACGGTCACGTGGCACGTTCGCTTGTTGATGCGATCGGCGCGACCACGTGCACGCGGCTTGAACCGCTTGAACGTCGGGCCCTCGTCCACGAACGCCGCGGCGACGTACAGCTCGTCGGCGCGCATGCCGTGGTTGTTCTCCGCGTTGGCGACCGCGCTCTTGAGCGCCTTCATCACCTCGCGGGCCGCGGCGCGATCGCTGAACGCGAGCGCAGTTGCCGCCTCGAGCACCGTCTTGCCGCGGATCTGGTCGACGACCAGGCGGCCCTTCTGGGCGCTGAAGCGCAGGTACTTGGCAACGGCGCGCACGGGTCGCGACTCGCCCGTGGAGCGGGCATCGGCCTTGCTGGCCTTCGCCTTCTCCTCGGGGGTCGCCGCCACGGCGGTCGTTCCCTCTTCGGTGTTGTTCGTGTCGTCTGCCATGTGAGTTACCTCGGGCGCCGGATCAGCGCTTCTTGCCCTTCTCCGCGTCGTGGCCTCGGAAGTAGCGCGTGGGCGCGAACTCGCCGAGCTTGTGGCCGACCATCGACTAGGTGACGAACACCGGGACGTGCTTGCGGCCGTCGTGGACGGCGAAGGTGTGGCCGAGCATGTCCGGTGAG
>JAGQUL010000393.1 GCA_020438525.1 Thermoleophilia bacterium
GCTCTTCTATGGAACTACAGGAACCTGCTCAGCGACAATCCCAGCTCCCGGCTGACGACAATTAGACTTCCCCACTAACCGAACGTCCAAGTGGCTGATATTCCCCCGAATCTGAGGGGGCTCAACTGTGCGGACGACGGACGCTCAAGTGAGGAAGTTGATGGAGGAGCTGAGCAAGCACGGACAGCTGGGGCGTGCGGCAATGAAGGCCAGCATGGACCCGAAGACCGCGCGGAAGTACCGGGAGGCAGGGCGTCTGCCCTCCGAGATGAAGGCGCCGAGGGAGTGGCGGACCCGTGTGGATCCGTTCGAGAGGGACTGGCCACTGGTGATGGCTAGGTTGGAGGACGCGCCGGAGCTGGAGTCCAAGACGCTATTCGAGTGGCTGCAGTCTCGCGACCCGGAGCGCTACGAAGCGGGTCAGCTTCGAACGCTGCAACGACGCGTGCGTCAGTGGCGGGCGCAGCAGGGGCCGGATAGGCGCGTGTATTTCGCGCAAGCCCACGTGCCCGGGGAAGCGGCGCAGACGGACTTTACGTGGGCAACGGAACTCGGCATCACGATCGGTGGCGAACCATTCGAGCACATGCTGTGCCACGTGGTTCTACCCTACTCCAATTGGCAGTGGGCAACGGTCTGTCACTCTGAGTCGCTTGCGGCGCTGAAGCACGGCGTCCAGTCGGCGCTTTTTCGGCTCGGTCGCGTGCCCCAGTTCCACCAGACGGACAACTCGACCGCGGCCACGCACGACCTGCGGACGGGGAAGCGGGGGTTCAACGAGGCCTACGTCGATCTGATGAAACACTTCGGCATGACGCCGAGGACGACGGGCGTCGGAGAGAAGGAGCAGAACGGCGATGTCGAGGCGGCAAACGGCGCGTTGAAGCGACGGCTCGAACAGCATCTGCTCATGCGTGGTCACCGCGACTTCGACAGCCGCGTGGCTTACGAAGCGTGGCTTCGCGTCGTGCTGGAAAGCGCGAACATGCTCAGAGCAAAACGCGTGGAAGAAGAGTTGCATGCGATGCGCCCGCTGTGCGTCGACAGGCTACCCGAGCACGTCGACCTCACCGTGCTTGTGACGAGCTGGAGTACGATCCGGGTGAAGCGGAACACGTACTCGGTGCCGTCGCGGCTAATCGGCGAGCGTGTAAAAGTGCGCCTGTACGAAGACCGTGTCGAAGTGTGGTACGGGGGCGAGCGGCAGCTCGAGATCGAACGGCTGCGTGGCGAGGGTCGGCACAGGATCAACTACCGCCACATCATCTGGTCGCTCGTCCAGAAGCCGGGCGCGTTTCGTCGCTACAAGTACCGCGAGGACCTGTTCCCGACGGTGACGTTCCGGCGCGGCTACGATGCGCTGCAGCAGGTCCATACCGATCGCAAGTCGGATGTGGAGTACCTTCGCGTTCTGCACCTCGCGGCGTCGACGATGGAGTCTGAGGTGGAAGCGGCGATCGAGCTTCTGCTTCAAGCCGAGCAAGCTCCAGACTTTGATGCGGTGAAGGCGTTGGTGGCACCGACGGAGGCGGTCGTCCCCGAGATCGCGGAGCCTTTGGTGGACCTGGCGGCCTACGACGACTTGCTCGAGTCGAGGATGGAGGTGGCGCAGTGAAGACGCAACCCAAGAGCAAGGAGAGCTTGAGCCTGTTGCTGCGCGCACTGAAGCTGCCGAGCTTCGTCGAGCACCACGAAGACATCGCCGCCGTTGCGGAGCGCGAAGGCTGGTCTTTCGTGGACTACCTGCGCCACCTCGTCGAACTCGAGCTGGAGGATCGGCGTCGGCGGCGGATCGAGCGGCTGCAAAAGGAGTCGAAGCTGCCCATCGACAAGACGCTTGGTGCGCTCGATCGCGACCGGCTGCCGATAACGGTCCGTCGCCTCCTGGGCAAGCTGATCGAGGGCGATTTTGTCGGGCGTGCGGAGAACGTCCTCGCATTCGGCCTGCCCGGGCGCGGCAAGACGCATCTCGTCTGCGCGATCGGGCACGAGCTGATCCAGCGCGGCTACCGGGTGCTCTTCGAGCCGGCATTCGCCCTGGTGCAACGACTGCTGGCGGCCAAGCGAGGATTGACGCTGGAACGAGAGTTGAAAAAGCTGGACGGCTACGACGTAGTCATCCTCGACGACCTCGGCTACATCCAGCAGGACCGCGAAGAGATGGAAGTGCTCTTCACGTTTCTCGCGGAGCGGTACGAGCGTCGGAGCGTCGTGCTCACGAGCAACCTTGTGTTCTCGCAGTGGGATAAGATCTTCAAGGATCCGATGACGACGGCGGCAGCAATCGACCGCGTCGTGCACCATTCGATCATCCTCGAACTAACGGGAACGAGCTACCGTTCCGACGAAGCGAGGAATCGCCAGGCGCCGAAGAAACAGGGAGGCAACAAGGCAACGAAGGACAATCCGGAGGCGCGAGCCGAATGCGAGTTGAGTTGACCACCGCCGACGAGGGGTCGTGCTTGTCGAGGACATGCCCGACGGGAAGGAGGCCCGACCGGACAACGTTGGCAGCGATCTGAAATCGGGAAGTGTAATTGTCGTCAGTGCGAATATGGAATTGACGTTGGGGAAGGAACCAGTCGTTCTGATGCGAAGGGAGAAAGCCAAGTCGAGGAGAACTCGACGAGGCCGAGAGTACCGATGCAGAGCACTGGGACGGACCAATTCGTA
>JAGQUL010000394.1 GCA_020438525.1 Thermoleophilia bacterium
GAGAACGATCTTGGCGGCTTCGGAATGCTTGAGGCCGTCGTGCGGCAAGAGCGCCGCCATACCGAGTTGGGTGTACGTCGGCAGCACGCCAAGCATCGCGTCGAGCTCTGCGTCGAAGCGATCCTCGTGCCGGATTCGTGAACCAAGCTCCTCGGCGGCCTCATAGCGCAGAGCATCAGAAACGATCACTACGGCTTTCTTGCCGGATCTCGTGATTCGCGCGATCCGCGACTCGTAGAACGATTGCTGCGAACGAAGTGCCGCTGATCGCCACTCGTTCACGCCATCGAGTTGCTTCTGGAATGACGCGCCCAGCTCATATAGAAATTTGCTCGTATAGCGGGACTCGACCTGTGCGCGGAGCGAATCCAACACACTCGATTCTTCGCATGAGCGGTAGGCGTGACAGAACTGGCGATACAGCTGGTCGATACGGAACCATTCGCTGCGATACCGGTCGAGCGCTTGGTCGAACGAAGTAAGCGAAGTGTCGAGCGTGCTGAGCTGATGCAACAACTCGGCGCCTGTCTCGATCGCCCTGTAGTGCAACCGATACCGATCGATCCATGCACTGGTTTGACGCGTGCGGACGATGTCACCGACATCGCGTGCACTGATGGATTGCTCCGCGATCGCTGCAACGAGGCCGGTGATGATCCGCTGGTCGGTCTCAGGGAAGTAGTCGTCACTTCGCAGATCCCGAAAATCGGCGTCCTTGATGCGGCTCTTGTAGTCCAGATCCTTCGATGCGCGCATGGCCAGCATCGCGAGAGCGCCTTGGCTGCGGGGGTCGTGGCGCAGGCCAGCAAGGTCCAGCCGCGCGTTCTGAAGGCCACCGGGCCGATCCGAGACAAACCCCGCAATGGCAACGTCGAAGAGCCAGAGTACGAAGTCATCGATGCTCGGCTCATCGGACGCGTAGCCGTAGATCCTCGACACACCGGCCCAGTAAAAGTCGATAAGCCCTTGCTTGCCGAGAGCGTCGTACTTGGTTCGCACACCCTTGGCGTTCTCGACAAGCAGCGTGCGGGTGATTTCGAGCAGACTGTGCTCGGACTGCCCCAGTACGACGGCAGTCATCTTGGCGCGCAGCAGCACCTCATCGTCATCCGGTTTGAGGAGCGCCTTGAGCGACTGAACGAATTTGTCCTTACCGAAGAACGCCGCGTGTTCACGCACCACATCGTCGATGCCGCTCGCCGCGAGACCGAGATCCTGCGCAACCAACGAGCCGTGATCTGCCGTGAATACGCCATACGCGAATTCGAGGTCTGCCAGCCAGTTATCGATACCCGTCGGCATCTCGCCACTGCGATACACCAAGATCTTGTCCGACGGCTGCTGCAGCAACAACTGGTGCTTGAGCGCGAACTCGTTGTTCGCCACGCGCACCAACGAGATCCCCGGAAGATCCATCGCGTCGAGCCCGTCCGAGTACTGGCCGGCGGAGTCGTGCCAGAACACCACGCGACGCTCCGCGAATCGCCGTCGAAGGTGCGGTGTGATCGCGGCGAGATCCGTCATTCGGCTGCTTCCAGGCCGGGCACCTTCTTCAGCGCGGCGCCAAATTTCGGGTAGTTCGCCTTCACGCCGTC
>JAGQUL010000395.1 GCA_020438525.1 Thermoleophilia bacterium
CGACGTAGCCGTGATCGGTGAGCTTGAGCGACGGGATCACGCTCAGCGCCAGGAACGACAGCATCATGAACGGTGCCGCCGGCGTGACCCCCACCTCGCGCAGCAGTGCGTGCAGATCGTCGAGCTTCGCCGCGACCTGCTGCGGTGGCGCGTCGGTCATGATCCCCGCAACCGGCAGCGCGAGCTCGTCGAGCACCTCGCCGCCGCGCGCCACCACGATCCCGCCACCGATCTCGGCGAGCCGCTCCACGCACGCGCGCATCGACTCGTCGTCGACCCCCACCACGACGCAGTTGTGCGCGTCGTGCGCGACCGTCGACGCGAACGCACCGCCGCGCAGGCCGAACCCGTGCACGAACCCGGTGCCGATCCTCCCGCTCGCGCGGTGCCGCTCCACCACCGCGAGCTTGGCAACGTCCTGCTCCGGATCCGCCACCACCTGCCCGTCGACCACCGGCAGCTCGCGAACGAGCAGGTCCGTCAGCAGCTGCCCGTCCCGGCCACCCACCACGCGAACCGCCGCCGTCGGCGCGTCGGCCGAAGCCGCGACGACGAACGAGCGCTCGTCGAGCGGCGCGATCCGCACCGTATCCGTCACCGAATCCGGCGACGTGCCGCGAACCGGCTCGACCAGCTCACCGTCGCGCGCAACGAGCCGCCCCGCGCTCCACACCTGCAGCGGCACGAACGACTCCAGATCGCCGAGCACGTTCACGTCCGCCCGCGCACCCGGCACGAGCGCACCATGGTCACGCAGGCCATGCGCGAGCGCCGGATGCAGCGTCGCCATCACCAGCGCATCGACCGGGTCCACGCCACCGGCCACGCACACGCGCAGCAGGTGGTCGATGTGGCCCTCGCGCAGCAGGTCGTCGGGCTCGCGATCGTCGGTGCACAGCGCGCAGAACTCGATCCCGTGCTCGCGCACCATCGGCAGCAGGTTCGCCAGGTCGTGCGCGTTGGACGCCTCGCGCAGCAGCACCCACATCCCACGGCGACGCTTGTCGAGCGCCTCCTCGGGCGTCGTGCTCTCGTGGTCGCTGCGGATGCGCGCCGCAACGTACGCATCGAGCTGGCGGCCACGCAGTCCCGGAGCATGGCCGTCGGCGTGCGTCGCGCCCGTCGCGCGCCGCTTGTCGAGCTCGCCCGGCTCGCCGGCAACGATCGCCGGAAAGTTCATCAGCTCGCCCACGCCAAGCGCCCTCGGATGCTCGAGCAGCCGCTCCATCCCCGCCACGTCGATCGCCGCACCGGCCGACTCGAACGAACTCGCCGGCACGCAGCTCGGCACCATGAACCAGCAGTCGAGCGGCAGGCCCTCGGCGCTGTCCATGAACCACGTCGTGCCGTCCACGCCGAGCACGTTGCCGACCTCGTGCGGCTCGGTCACCACGGTCGTGGTGCCACGCGGCACGATCGCCTCCGCGAAACCCGGGATCGTCAGCTTCGACGATTCCACGTGCACGTGGGCATCGATGTATCCGGGGACGACGAACTGCCCGCGCACGTCCACGATCTCGCGCGCATCATGCACGAGCTCGCTCGACCGCTCCACGACCGACGCGACCCGACCTTCGGCGACCAGCACGTCCGCGTCGAGCCACTCGCGCGTGTGCACCGCAAGCACCCGACCCCCGACGAGCGCCACGTCCGCCGGCTCGTCGCCGCGCGCGACCGCTGCGAGTCGGGCCTCGTCCCATGCTGGCGTGTTCGGCATCCGGCAGCCTCCCGTCCATCGAGTGCGTCTGCCGGCATCCTACGCATGCCCGCCCATGAGGGACTAGCCATCCACGCGCACACGTCGTACGCTGGACAGCAGCGGCCACCACCCGGCCGTTTTCCGCACCGAATCCCGGGAAAGGTCCCCCGCATGCGAATCGCCCGCACCATCGTCGCGCTGCTGCTCGTCTGCAGCGTGCTCGCGGTGCCCGCGTCTGCGCTCGCCGGCGACCTGCCCGACGCGATCGACGACCCCGTCGAGGCGGTCGCACCGCAGCCGGAGCCGACCCCCTCCGCACCCGCACCCGCCGCCCCGACCGCACAGGACGCGGCAGATTCAGCGCCGACCTCGCCGACGCCCCGCGCGACCGCGGCGCAGTCGACCATGCAGG
>JAGQUL010000074.1:0-209 GCA_020438525.1 Thermoleophilia bacterium
GAAGGGCTACGCCTCGTTCGACTACGAGCCCGTCGACCACCAGCTCGGCAACCTCGTGCGCCTCGACGTGCTGCTCAACGGCGAGAAGGTCGACGCGCTCAGCCTGATCTGCCACCGCGACAAGGCCTACTACCAGGGCAAGGCGCTCGTGGAGGCGCTGCGCAAGAAGATCCCGCGCCAGTTCTTCGACGTGCCGGTGCAGGCAGCGA
>JAGQUL010000074.1:294-3353 GCA_020438525.1 Thermoleophilia bacterium
AAGCGCAAGCTGCTCGAGAAGCAGAAGAAGGGCAAGAAGCGGATGAAGATGCTCGGCTCCGTGGAGGTGCCGGCCGAGGCGTTCCTGAGCGTGCTCGACATCGACTCGAGCGGCGGCGACGGCAAGTAGCGATCCCGTCGCAGGGTCGTCATGGCCGTGCCGCCGTGAACGGCCATCACCACGCCCGGGCTCGGCCATCGACGCGTCGCGGGACTGGCTCGTGTGGCGCGGGGATCGTACCGTCTGTTGCCCCCCCACACACAACCGGCGTCGTGCAGCACCGCGACGCGGGTCCTGACAGGAGCATCACTCCATGATCGCCACTGCTGCCATTCCACCGCACTCGCCGCTTGCGAGCGTCGCGAAGATCACGTTCTCGCACGCCGACGAGGGCATCGTCGTCGCGATGAATCCCCACGACGAGAACGGCGTGCCGGCGGTGGACTTCCTCGCGGGCGTCGCTCGAGCCGATGCGCCGGATTCCGGGCAGATGGTCGTCCAGGGCTCGACGACGGGCACCACGACGGTCGGTAGCTCGGTCGAAGGCACGCCGGTCTCGACTCGAGCCGGGTTCGATGCTGCGCTGCGCGATGCGATGCGAGCGCTGCAGCAGGCTCCCGGCCGCGCCGTTGCGGCGAGCAGCTTCGATGCTGCCGAGGGCGCTTCGGAGGTGCTCCGATCGATCGGCGCCAAGGACGTGCTCGTTCAGGTCGCCGTGGATGGTGACGTGCTCACCAAGGTCGTCGACGGCACTGCCGATCACGACGCGCTCATGGGTGCACTGCAGCGGGCGGTCGCCACGAACCACTGACGCTCGGGTCCGACCGCAGCGCGACGAGAACGCGCCGGTGCCGGTCACAGCTCGGGATCGACCACCTCGATCGTGAGCGGGGCGTAGAACATCGTGCCGTCCGACGCGGTCGCCGGCGGCCGGACCAGGAATCGCATGCCGATCGAGGCGTTGGGGGCCGCCGTGGTCGTGTGCGCGATCATCGAGCCGGCGTCGCCCGAGCTGGTGGGGATCGGATTCCACCAGGCGCCGTCGGTCGCGGGGCACGACGCGTTCACGGTCCAGTCCGTCGCGGTGCCGCTCGACGTGCGCAGGCACGCGCCGAACGCGCTGGTGCCGTCGTTGGTGTCGCTCACGCCGATTGCGTAGTCGTCGAGCCTGATCGTGCCGAAGACGCCGATTCCCTCGTCCATGTCGGATCCGTTGTCCGACGAGCCTGCCACGGCGAATCGGCCGTCCTGGAGGAGCGTACCTGCGACTTTGTCTTCGCCCGGGTCGATGGTGCCGGTGGGCAGCATGGCGACGCCGTTCGTTCCGTACGCGTTGTCGGGTACTCCGTCGGGGGAGAGCCGGACGGATGCGGCACGGTATCCCGAACCGTCATCGATCGCGGCGGCGAGCATCAGGTCCCCGGCGACGTCGGTCACGAGCGTGCCGCCGACGTCGTGGTTGCCGAACACGTCGATCGTCGTCGAGCCCGACGCGGTACCGAACGATCCGTCGACGTTGCCCGACGAATCCAGTCGGGTGAGGTACAGGTCGCTGCCGCCGTTCCAGTCCTCGGTGCCGATCACCAGCTTGTCGCCTGCCTGGAGCACGGCGCCGGTGTGGTGGAACGAGTTGAACTCCCAGGCATCGTTGGCGATCGTGACCTTGCCGCCGGTGCCGTACGTGCCCGTGTCGAGTGCACCGGCTGCCGTGAAGCGGGCGACCACGTTCGGTGCCGTCGAGTTGATGTACTGACCGACGAGCAGGAGCTTGCCGTCGGACTGCTCGAGCAGGCGTGCTCCCTCTTCCTGACCTGCGCCGAAGTTGGCGGAGGCCACGCCGCTCGTTCCGAACGCGGTGTCGACATGTCCACCCGGCGTGAGCTTGAGGATACGGAACTGGCTGCCGCCGCGGCCGGCCAGGAGGATCGAGCCGTCGTCGAGGACGAGGACGTCTTCGACCACGTCGTTGCCGGCCGTGATCGAGTACTGGAGCTCTCCGCCGTTTGCGAACGTCGGGTCGAGGGTGCCGTTCGGCAGCAGGCGCGCGACGTAGAAGTCCGACGACGGGGGCCACTCGGTGTACCCCGCGGCGAGGATCTTGCCGTCGTCGAGCACGGCGAGGGCCTGGATCGTCTGGTCGTTGGTGGCGCCGAACCGCACGGTTCCACCGCCAAATCCCGCCACCGGCGTGCCGTCTGCCTCGAGCATCGTGACGGTCGCGTCGAAGTTGCTGCCGTTGCTGTGCTCGCCGCCATACAGGATCCGGTCGCCGGGATACGAGCTGACCGAGTAGATGTATTCCCCGCCGCCGTCGTCGACCTGCTTCCAGCCAGAGCCGTTGAATCCCGTGTCCGGCGAGCCGTCGGGCCGCGACCATGCCGCCACGCCGCCGCCGTCGGTCTGGTACATCCGCAGCTGCGTGGTCGTGCCGGCCGATCCCCAGGTGAGCGAGCAGTCGACGCTCGACACGGTGGGCCAGCCAGCGAGCACGCTGCCGAGGTCCCGGGCGGGGCCCGTGCAACCGGCGGTGGAGAGGCTCGTCGAGTTCTGCGTCTCGAACCAGTCCCAGCCCGACCAGTCGCTCCATCCGGCGCCTGCCTGCGTCTTGAGCTTCGCCCGGGCGTAGTAGCGCGCGCCGTCGTACTGCAGCGGCGTTGGGGAGCCCGTGGCGCCGTAGCTGACGTCCGCGCAGCGAGCCGCGTCTGCACACGCGCTGCCGAGCGCCACGCCCGTGTCGCCGGTGTCGGAGTCCCACATGACCGTCCCGTGCGGCCTGCTCGTGGCGATGTAGCCGCGCAGCTCGGCCTGCGTCATCGCGTGCCCGGCGATCCGCAGCTCGTCGATCTGGCCGTTGAAGTACGCGGCGGCAAGGCTCGAGTAGCGTCCGACGTACACCGATGCGCCCAGGCCGCCATTGACGGGGCCGCCCACGGCGACCGTCGAGGTCGCCGAGATCCCGTCGACGTACAGGTTCATCTGATTGGACGCGCTGACGGTGAGCGCCACGTGGTGCCACTCGCCGTCGTCGATCTTCGTCGGGTTGTCGATGTAGTAGTCGG
>JAGQUL010000074.1:3491-10194 GCA_020438525.1 Thermoleophilia bacterium
CCCGGCTCGAGCGCGGGATCGGTCGGAATCTGCAGGTGGTCGTTGCCGTCGAAGTCGAGCGACTGATCGAACGACGAGTTGCGCACCGTCGTCGAGTACGCCGGATCGTTCGGGGCCGTACCGATCGTGCCGTCGTGGCCGTTCCCGGTGGCATCGGTCGCGTCGCCGTCGAGGTGCCAGAGCGCGATCGCGTCGTCGAGCGGGGTGTTCACGACCTGCACCCGCTGGCGATCGACCGACTGTCCGGCGTGGTTGACCCACGACAGGTGCAGGTCGTCCTGCGTGATGGTCGTGGGGTTCGCGGAGCCGGCCGATGCATCGGTATCGTCGGCGAACTGCGTGTCGGGGCCGGCGATCGGATCGGTCTCGAACCAGTCCCACGTCGACCAGATGCTCCACGGTCCGCCGCCCTGCGCCCGCAGCTTCGATCGGACGTAGTAGCGCTGGTCGTTCATGTCGAGCGATGCCGGGGTGCCCGTGGCGCCGTAGGTCACGTCGGCGCAGCGCGTCGAGTCGCTGCAGCTCGTCAGCGCCACGCCCGCGTCGGATGGCGAGCTGTCCCAGAGGATCGTGCCCGGCGGCAGTCCCGACCGGTACAGCGCGACCAGCTCCGCCGGGGATCGCGCGACCGTCGAGTAGCGCAGCTCGTCGATGTCGCCGGTGAAGAACTGGGACGCACCCTGGCGACCGACCTCGAACGCCGCTGCCGGCTGGTCGATCGTTCCTGCCGGGAACGTGTCCTGCTCGACGTACACGCCGTCGATCACCCAGTCGGCCGTGCCGGCAGGTCCGTCGACCGCGACCGCCACGTGGTGCCAGGTGTTGTCGTCGATGCGTGCAACGGCCGCGTCTTCCTGCTGGAGCACGCCGCCGATCGAGAACTGGATGCGCGGGACGCCCGTACTGCGCAGGCGGAAGCGGAAGTTGTTCGTGGTCGACGTGTTGGACAGGTGCGCGATCGTCTGGTCGGTGCCGGCAACCCCGGTGCGGATCCACGTGTCGAGCGTGAATCGGGTCGCCGAGAAGTCCGGGTCGTATGCCCGAATCGCATAGTCGTTGCCGTCGAGGTTCATGGCGCTGCCGAACCCGGGCATCGAGCCGATGAACGACGGATCCTCGCTTGGCGCGGCAAGGGTCAGGTCCTTGCCGTTGCCGGATGAATCCGTGCCGTCGCCGTCGAAGTGCCACATCCCTGCGACCCCGGACGTCGGGGAGTTCGCGACCTGCACGCGCTGCGCATCGACCGTGTCGGTGGCGTTGTTGATCCACGAGAAGTGCGGTGCGCCGGCGGCGATGTCGAGCGGGTTCGCGCTTCCCGGCTGTGCGTTCGCCTCGTCGGTGAACTGCAGCGTCGGGGCTGGCGGCTGGATCACGGTGAAGCGCTGGGCGGCATCGTCCTCGGCCCACGCCGTGACGAGTGCGCCGTCCTTCGCACAGGCTCGCCAGTGGTAGTCGGTGCCGGCGGCGAGCCCGGTGACGGGCACGGTCGCGTCGACCGCGGCGCCGGCAGTGGCGAGGTTGGCGGCCGCGCCGGAGAACGTCGCGCCGGCGACGCTTGCTCCGCACGCTGCGGAGAATGGCGTACCCCAGGGGCGGATCTCGATCCATGGGGTGGCGGTCTGGCTGCCCGAGGTCGAGATCAGCGAGAAGTGGAGGTTCACGTCGGTCGACACGCCGTCGATCGTGGTGCCGGCGGCCGGGATCGAGGTGGAGTCATCGTCGCGCAGCTGCTGGCGCATGATCGGCATGAGCGGGGCGCCGTCGGTCTCGAACGCGAGCGTCGACACCGAGAACTGGTCGTCGCTCACGGTTGCCCAGAGCGTCGACCCCGACCAGGCGAGGTCGGGGTACGAGAAGTTCGGGCTGGTCGCCGGTCGATGCGAGTCGACCTCGTGCCAGGTGCCGGCGACGCGTGCGAAGGTCCGGACCTCGTGGTTGGGGTCGTCGTCCCACGACACGAGCACGGTGCCGTTGATGTCGGTGATGCCGGGGACCTTGTTGCCCGCTCCGTCGCCCACCGAGCCGCGCGACACCCAGGAACCGCCGGTGTACTCCGCGACCTTGGCAGTGCCGGCATCGTTCCACGCGATCCACATCGTGCCGGTCGCCGCGTTCCACTCGAGGTTGGGGTAGGAGTTGCCGCCGCCGCCGGATCCGGGACTCGCGATCGACGTCCAGGAAGCCCCGTCCCACGTCGACACCCGGACCGTCTGGCTCGTGTCCTGCCACGCGAGCCAGAGCACGGTCCCGTCCCAGGCGAGGTTCGGGAAGCTCCACACACCGGTGTTCGGAACCGTGGGATCGGTGATGAGGTTCCACGCCGAACCGTCGTAGTACTTCACCCGCGGCTCGTAGCTGCCGTCGTTGAACGCGGCCCACAGCTGGCTGCCGTCCCACGCGACGCTCGGGTCGGTGCGGATGCCCCCGGCGGTGCCGATCACCGGATACGACGTCCACCCCGACCCGTTCCACGACGCGACGCGGGCATCACCGCCCGAGATGTCGGTCCACGACACGTATGCCGTGCCGTTCTGCCACGTCACCTCGCCGGCCGGGTTCGTGCCGCTGCCGCCCACGCCGGGCGTGCCGCGACTGATGAACGCCGCGTTCGCCGTGCCGACCACGAGCAGAAGGCCGAGCGTCGCAAGCACCACCGTGGCCGCCGCCGCTCGCGCGAGCATGCCCGCACGCCGACGCGCGGCGAGCGTCCGCGTGGGTGCGCGGTGCGGGGAATGGGCGGTGACCACGAATCACGTATCGGCACGCCGGCTGCGCGATCTGAGCGTCGTTTCGACGTTTCGGGCCGTCCGGCCCACGGGGCGTGCGGATCGCGTACACGAGATGGCCCGAAGTGACGCGAAGATGACGACGCTCGGCACGCGGAGGAAGGTCGAATCAGCCGTTGATCCGACGTACCTGCAGCACGTGCGCGGGACCGAACTCGCGGCCCGGGGCGAGCTCGACGTAGTTGTCGGCGCCCTGCCAGCGATAGGTCGAGCCGTCGAGCAGGTCGACCACGTCGAAGGGCTCGTCGCGTGCGATGCCGAGCTCGTCGAGCGGCACGTGCACCATTCCCGCAGCGGTCGACGACGGATCTGTGTTGGCGACCACGATCGCATGGTCCGAGCCGTCCGGCGTCGAGCGCAGGAACGAGACCAGACGACCGTCGTCGCGCACGTCGAGGAACCGGGGCGTCGCAGCGGAGCGCAGCGCGGGGCTGGCAGCGCGTGCCTCGTTCAGCCTGGCGAGCACGGGGGAGAGGTCGTTGCCCGAGCGCGCCCAGTGGCGCAGCTGGTACTTCTCCGAGTCGAGGAACTCGATCGAGCCCTTCGCTGCGGGCGTGTTGAGCATCTCCTCGAACGCCGGCCCGTAGTTGCCCCACGTCGGCGACATCGTCGAGGCGAGCGTCGCGCGCAGCGCGAACGTGTCGCGCCCGGCGCCCTGCAGGTTCTCCGGCAGGATGTCGTGCGTGGTGGGCCAGTGGCTCGGGGTCATGTACTCGAGCCGCCCGTCGGCGGCGTAGTGCTCGCCGACCTCGCGGAGCTCCGAGGGTGTCGTCTTCCACGGAAAGTACGTGTAGGTCTGGTCGAATCCGGCCTTGCCGAGGTTGTCCTGGATGTTGGGGCGCGCGAACGCCTCCGACAGGAACACCGTGTCGGGGTGCTTCGCCTTGACGCGACCGATCGCGTACTCCCAGAACCCGAACGGCTTGGTGTGCGGGTTGTCGACGCGGAACGCGCGAACGCCGCGGTCGGCCCAGAACTCGATCGTGTCGGTGAGGCCGTCCCACAGCTGCGGCCAGTGCGGCGACTCGAAGTCGAACGGCACCACGTCCTGGTATTGCTTGGGCGGGTTCTCCGCATGCTGGATCGTGCCGTCGGGACGCCACTTGAACCACTCGGGGTGCTCCGCGATCCAGGGGTGGTCGGGCGATGCCTGGAAGGCCAGGTCGAGCGCCACGTCCATGTCGCGCTCGCGGGCGGCGGCGATCAGCGCGTCGAAGTCGTCCATCGTGCCGAGCTGCGGGTGCAGCGCTGTGTGACCGCCGGCAGCGGAGCCGATCGCGTAGGGGACTCCCGGATCGCCGGCGACTGCGTGGACGGCGTTGTTGGCGCCCTTGCGGGCCGTGTCGCCGATCGGATGGATCGGCGGCAGGTAGACCACGTCGAAGCCCATCCCCTTGATCCGGTCGAGGTCGTCGATCACGTCGCGCAGCGTGCCGTGCTCCCCGGGTGCGCCGAGCGAGCGCGGGAACACCTCGTACCACGACCCGGTGCGTGCGAGCTCGCGATTGACCACCATCGGCAGCACGGCGCCCTGGGTATCGAGCGACGTGTCGCGGGTGGCGCGCATCAGGCGCGTGAGGTCTTCGCTGGCTGCGGCCACGGATGCGTCGTCGCCACCGGCGGCGAGCCGGGCGGCGAAGGCATGCAGTGCCTCGGAGTCGCTGCCCGAGGCGCGCGATGCCGCGTCCTGCACGAGCTCCGCACCGATGCGCAGGTTGAGCGCCGCGTCCTCGCCGGCGCGTCGCGGGAACGCGTGCTGCCACGAGCCGAACTGGTCGATCCCGCCGCGTACCTGGTACTCCCAGCGGCCGAGGGTGTCCGGCGTGAAGGTCGCCGCGAACGTGTCGTCGGCGACGTTGGTCATCGGCACCTCGTGCCATGGCGCGCCCGAGCCTGCCGGCCGATAGCGCAGCGCGCCCGCGATCACGTCGTGACCGTCGGCAAACAGCTGTGCCTCGACCCGGACGGGCTCGCCCACGATCCGCTTGATCGCGGTGGCTCCCGCGTCGAGCTGCGGAGTCACGGCATCGATCATCACCCGCGACGCACCACTCACCTCGCCGCGGATCGCGGCCTCCGCGAGTTCACCTGCGGCACGCGTGAGCATGCCACCGCCGGCTATCGGCTGCATTCGAATTCCCCCTCGCCTGCACCTGCGTGCCCCCTCCGGCACGTGCTGCCTCTCCCGTTGGTCGAGTACGGCGCCGGATTCGTTTCGGGGGAACCGGTTGGTTCGGAAGTTCGACGAAACGGATCCGGGCGAGGCTCCGAAGTTCGGATGGGGGACCTGCGTCGCAGCAGCTTCAGGGGGAAGCAGCCGACGCGGGCGACACGCCACGATGCAGATCAGCAGCAGCCTTGCAGCCGGATTGCTCGACGACGCGCGCAGCGTCGCGCCGATCGCGATCGACGCGATCGGTGGAGAAGCAGTGCCGGTGATCGACCTCGGAGAGCACGCGATCGGATCGCTGCTCGGCGGCGCGAGCCGCTCGAAGCTCGACGAGCTGCTTCCGGACTTCCTGCACTCGCAGCGATGGTTCGCGGGCAAGGGGGCGGTGCTCGACACCGCACGGCTCGGCGACAGCGTCGCGATCCCGACCGCGGCCGGCGACGGCATCGCCGGGCACATCGCGATGCTCGACGTGCGCTACGCTGACGGCACCGCGCCCGAGCGCTACGCCGCCGCGCTCGTCGCGCGACCGGTCACCGCCGAGCTTCCGGAAGGAACGAGCGTGCTGGCGCGCGTGCACGCGGCCGACGGGGAGTTCCTGCTCGCCGACTCGCCGACCGACGCGAAGCTCGTGGACGGCATCGTCCACTCCATGCGCGGCGGCACCGAGCTCGAAGGAGCCGGCGCACGCATCGCGGGGCAGGGCGGGACCGCGCTCGACGACGCGCTCACGGGCATGCAGTCGATCACGGTCGAGCCGCTCTCGATGCACACGTCCAACACGAGCGTGCGGGTGACCGGGGCCGACGGTCGCCGCGAGGCGCTCAAGCTGGTGCGACGACACGACGGAGTCGTGGAGGCCGGAACGCCGACCCGCGCGCTCGACGTGTGGAAGGGCGCATACCTCACCAACGAGGCCGGGTACCGCAACACCCCGGCCGTGCTCGGATCACTCGACCACTACGGCAGCGAAGGCCTGCCCCGCACCGTTGCGGTGCTCACCGACTTCGTGCCCAACGACGGCGACGGCTGGGCCCATGCGCTCGACGCCGCCGGCGACGCGCTCGGTGCCGCGCGATCCGGCGCGGCCGGCACCGCGGGCGAATCGATCGACGCCTACGCACAGGTCGCGCGCAACCACGGCCGTCGCCTCGGCGAGCTGCATGCCGCGTTCGCGGGAGGCGGTGCGGGCAGCGAGTTCCGCGGCGTGACGATGGGCCGCGACGCGATCGAGGCACGGATCGCGCAGCTGCGCACCGATGCCGCGAAGACGATCGAGCAGCTGCGCCGCGCCGGCCGCACCGATGCCGCCGACCGCATCGAGGCCGCACTGCCGGCGCAGGTCGACGCCGTGCGAGCAGCGACCCGGGAGCTGCCTCCCGTGGACGCGATCCACACCCATGGCGACTTCCACCTGGGGCAGCTGCTCAAGACCGGCGACGACGTGCAGATCATCGACCTCGAAGGCGCGCCGGCCCTGCCGCTTGCGCAACGGTGGGAGCGAGCATCCGCGCTCGGCGACGTGGCCCGGCAGCGCAGCTCGTACGAGTACGCGGCGCATCAGGCACTGCTCGAGGCGGCGGGTGGCGATGTGCAGGTCGCGGCGCAGCTGCGACCGGTCGCCGACCGCTGGGCCGCGCAGGCCAAGCAGTCGTTCCTCGACGGCTGGCTCGACGCGACCTCCGGGCAGGGATTCCGCCACGCACGGACCGAGCTCGCGCCCGAGCTTCGCGAGGCCGAGCTCGCC
>JAGQUL010000075.1 GCA_020438525.1 Thermoleophilia bacterium
ACATGCTCGACGAGCTGCGTGTAGAGCTCGACTCGTCGCCGCACGAGCTGCCGACACATCGGCTGCGCGCCGATCTGCTGCAGGCGGAGCTCGATGATTCCGGAACGGCAGCTCGCGCAGCGCTCGAGGAGCGGGCCCGGCGACTCGGGATCGACGTCGATGCGATCCGCGTCGTGGTCGACGACGGCGACGTCGCCGAACCAGATCTGCGCGTGCGCCTCCTCGGCCGGTTCGCGATCGAGCGCCGCGGCGCACCGATCCCCGAGGATGCCTGGTCGGGTCGACGACAAGCCAAGATGCTCCTCGCGATGCTGCTCATGGACGGTGGCAGCGTCACGACCGATCACGTTGCCGAGATGCTCTGGGGCGACGTCGACTCGCAGACCGCCCGCAGCCGCATCGCGCCGCTGTGCGCAGCGATCCGGTCGGCGCTCGCAGCGTGCGAGGACGCCGATGCCGACGCACGCTCGCTCGGCGTTCGCGGCGGCACGATCACCCTCCAGCTGGCACCCGACGATCGCTTCGATCTCGGCGAGATTCGCGCGGTGCGCGACCGTGTCCTGCGCGAGCCGGCGCGCGCACGCGACGCCGCCCTCGCCGCGTTCGAGCTGATGCGAGAGCGACCACTGGCCGATCTCGGTACCGATGGCGCGGCCAGCATGCTTCGCGACGACATCGAACGCGAGCTGCTCGAGCTCGCACCGCAGCTCGCAGTCGCGTGGGAAGGTCGCCGTGCACCCGACCTGGTCGTGGATGCGCTGGAGCGCGCACACGACCTCGATCCCACCAGCGTCGAGACCTGCACGCGGCTCGTCCAGCTGCACGTCGATCGCGGGAACCTGCCCGCTGCGTCGTCGGCCTTCCATCGCACGCGCGGCGCACTACGAGACCAGCTCGGGATGAGCGTCCCCGAGCACCTCGCCCGGCTCCACGCCGAGGCGCTCGCCGCACTCGGCATGACCAGCGCCTGACACTCGCTGCAACCATCCTGCAACCCGGCGCGCCGATCTCTCCTCGGGGCGGGCCGCACCACCGTGCCATGTCACGTAACCACGGCGAGGAGAGGCACGACCATGTCAGCCAGCACACGACGACCCGGTGGGGTCACGATCGTACGGATCCCGCTTCAGCCCTTCACGAAGGCCTGAGGAGCGAGCCGAATGACACGCATGCTGCCCTGCCCCGGGGTCGAGCTGTTCCTCGATTCGTCCGAGGACCTGTACCTGCTCCCGATCCAGGGGCGGGAGCAGCTGCGCATCGAGGCGCCGTGGGGGCGCTGGACCCGCGCGGCACTGCGCGGCGATCCGCTCGAGGCGATGCCGGTCGAACTCGCCGACGAGGTCGGCCGCATCCTCGACTGGCTGGCGAGCGAGCGATACATCCGACCCGCCGAAGCGCTCGGCAGTGCCGACACGAGCCAGTGGGATCGCCAGGTCCGCTGGCTCGCGCAGGAGACCGGCGACGGCCCCACGCGCCAGCGCCGCCTTCGCGATGCGAGGGTGCTCGTGCTGGGAGTCGGCGGCCTGGGCTGCGTGGTGGCCGACCTGCTGGCGCGTGCGGGCGTCGGCACGCTGATCCTGGTCGACGACGACCACGTGGAGCTCGGCAACCTGCCGCGCCAGCCGCTGTACGTGGCCAGCGACGTGGGCGAGCAGAAGGTGGACGTGGCGGGGCGACGGATCCGGGCCGCGATCCCGAGCATCCGGATCGAGCGGTCACGACGATCGATCAACGGCGCACGCGACATGTCGGAGCTGCTGGACGAGCACCACCCGATGCTCGTCGTGTGCTCAGCCGATCGTCCGCCGATCGCGATCAAGTCGTGGGTCGAGGATGCTGCTGCGGAGCACGGTGTGGCCGTGATGCATGGCGGTCACCGCCCGCCGCTCGTGTACGCGGGCCCGTTCTTCGTGCCTGGGCTCACGCCCTGCTACGAGTGCTTCGCCCGTTCGAGGGTTGCGCCCGGCACCGAGCAGCTCGAGCGGGAGCTGAGCGCCTGTCGCGACCGCGAGTG
>JAGQUL010000076.1 GCA_020438525.1 Thermoleophilia bacterium
GGCGTCCTGGCCCTTGGCGATCATGTCGGACTTGCAGATCGCGTAGGACTGGTCGTTGAGCTCCTGACCGAAGAGCGCGGTTTGCGCTTTCGGGTTCATCAGCTTGAGGTGCTCATCGGCGATCGTGAGCATTCCCCCGGTGCCGGCGGTCGGGTCGTAGATTGAGCGAATAATGTCGCCGCTCGCCAAGCCTTCATCGTCCTCAGCAAGGAGCAGGTCGACCATCAGGCGGATCGCGTCGCGTGGAGTGAAGTGTTCGCCGGCTTCCTCGTTAGAAGCTTCGGCGAACTTGCGGATGAGCTCCTCGAACATGTCGCCCATCTCGGCGTTCGAGATCGAGTCCGGATGTAGGTCGACGTCCGCGAATTGCTTGACGACAAGGAAGAGACGCCCCTTCTCGTCGAGCGTTGCGATCTCGTTCTCGAACTTGAACCGGGCGAACACGTCGATGTTCGGCGAGAAGCCGGTGATGTACTCGATGAGGTTCTCTCGCAGGCCGTCGGCGTCGGCGATCAGCCGCTGGAAGTCGAACGGCGACGTGTTGTGGAACGGCAGGCCAGTCTTCTTCTTGACCTGGCGAGCGAGCAGATCCGGGTTGGTCTGCTTCGCGGCGAGCTTGCGCATGTCGTCGCGGTGATCGGCCATCACGGCGTCAAGACGGCGGAGGATGGTCATCGGCAGGATCACGTCGCCGTACTGGTGTGGCTTGTAGGCGCCGCGGAGCTGGTCGGCGATTGACCAGATGAAGTTCGCCATCTTGCTCATTGCGTGGAATCTCCCGAGGGTGTGAACGATCGGCGCCCCTATGCGGGAGGGCGCGACGACTACAGGAATGACTATTTGTCATGCCTACCCGCGCGTGCGCGATTCGGCACAACAGCATCCTTGGCTTGCAACAACGTTGCCGCGGGCAGGAATCCGCAGCGCCTCGGCGAGGTCGTCGATCGTGAGTGACGGCGGCCGAGCCAGCCACTGATTCTTGGCGAAAGGACTGATGATGGCGATTACGCCACTACTCAACGAGCTTTGGCAACTACGCGATCAGCATCGCGGCCGACTCCGATCTGACGACCCTGAAATGACAAGCCTACTCGTAGGCCATGTTCACGAGTTCCTCGACCGCGAAGGCGAGACGTTCGGCCCCAAGGATCTGGCCGCCATCCTACGAATCGTTGCAGTTGAGGAGCAGCGGCGGCCAGAGCATCTGATCCGATTCCTTGCCGAGTACGCTGCACAACGCAAGGCCATGCGCGTCCTCGATCCTTTTGCCGGCGTACCTGAGATCGCCGCGTCAGTCGCAGTTCAGACACGAGGATCCGTTGCTGCGTACACTCCCTATTCAGACCTTGCGACCCTCGCTAACCGGTTCGGGTCGCAAGTCGACTGGCGTGCCACACGAACGGTCGACGAGCTTCCCGTGTTCGATGGTCACTTCGACCTTCTTGTGTCGTCGCCGCCGATTGGCATCGCGGGACCACCGCACGTTGAGATTCCGGTTCCTGGGCTACGCCGCTCAGACATGGCCAAGATTCTGATCGCGAACGCTGCAGAGGCTGTTGATGAGATCGCCTTCGTCACCACGGATCAACTCTGGTGGGGAAAGGATGGGGAGGCGTTCCGAAGCTACCTGAGTGAACTCAAGTTCTCGCCGTGGGCCAGCATCAACGTCCCGAACGGGCTAGGCAATATCTCCTCGATACCCGTATCGATTGTGATCTTCCGCAAGGTGGATGCAGGCGATCTATTCATCGCACAGCTGACATCAGCGACAGACATCGCTGCCCTCGTGGAGGGCGTCGATCAGCATCGAGCATCGCCGGTAGTCGAACTTGGTTCCCTAGTGGACTCCGGCGCTTATCGTGGCTGGGACTCGGCCCAGTCCCAGCTCCGTTTCGAACAGTTGAGTAAGCGTTCGCCGATTCCTCATGTCCCGCTCGCCGAAGTTGCGACCGAGTTTCGCGTGCAGAAGCTCGCCCCTGGCATGGATTTCGAGGCACCTCCCAACTCGCTGTTCTTTGACAGTCGCATTCTCGGGCGGGCGAGGACGACGCTCGAGCCGCCACGGAAGGCTGAGGTGCGGTGGCACGAAGCTGTCGTGGATCCAGACAGGGCGGATGCCACGTTCCTCGCCCACTGGCTGAACGAAACCGAAATTGGGGGACTTGCACAGCGTCGTCTTGCGCAGGGGAGCGCGCAGCAACGCATCCCGCGCGACGAAGTGGGGCAGGTCATGATTCCCGACCTGCCCGTCAGCGAACAGCGCGAGGTCATGAAGCTCCGAAACTGGCTCGTTGCTGTCAGGGACGAAGCAGACTCGCTTGCCACTGGACTCATCGCTGAATCGTGGCAGCGCCGCGAGGTTGAACTCGAGGCACGATCTCTCGCCGAAGTCGATCCAGTCTCAGGCTGGGCAGATCGATTGCCCTTCGTGCTGGGTTCAATCGTGCACCGCTATCGAATCGAGACTGACCCTGCGAGAAAACTCTACAACGCTCTCCATCTCCTCGAAGCAACGGCGATCGTCCTCGCTGCAGCACTGCTTGTGGCGGTCAGTGGATCGCCGGAGACCATGACCAAAGTAGGCGAG
>JAGQUL010000396.1 GCA_020438525.1 Thermoleophilia bacterium
CGTCGAGACGCCCTGGAAGCCGGCGACGAGCACGATCCGGCCCTGCTCGAGCGCGTCGTGGATGCGGTGCGCGCGGATCTCGACGATCTTGGCGTTCGTGTGCTCGGGCGTGGTCACGATCCCCGCCTGCGAGCCGGTGAACGACACGGCCTTGTGGCCCAGGTCGTGCACTGCCATCGCGATCAGCGCGCACGAGATGCGCTCGCCGGTCGACAGCAGCATGTCCATCTCGCGCTCGTTCGGCGAGTCGGAGACCTCGTTGGCCAGGCTGATCAGCTGGTCGGTGGACTTGCCCATCGCGCTGGCCACGACCACGACGTCGTTGCCGGCCTCGCGCGCGGCCACCGCACGGCGCGCGACCCGCTTCAGGCGCTCCGCATCGGCGACGCTCGTGCCGCCGAACTTCATCACGACGATCGGCCGCGTCCGGGCACGCTCGGAGTCGCTCGTGATCTGGGCGAGCGACTGGTAGCCGGGTGCGACGGCCGGCGGGTTGCTGGTCGTTGTCTCCATGTCGCCTGCAGGCTACCCGATCACGCTGCTCGCGCGACACGCCTCGCGCGTCAGCGCAGGCGGACCGCCACGCGGCCCGCCGCGTACCCGCTGCGGGTGGCGACGGCGATCGCCGTTCGCGAGCGAACGCGGCTCGCGATCGTGAAGCGGACGAGCCCGTTCGAGCGCGCGGTGAGCGAGGTCCCGAGCAGGCGCACGCGAGCGGCGACCGGATCGCCGGCGTCGTTCGCACGCAGCGTCACCACCAGTCGGCCGCGGGAGTCCCGGCGCCGCGACACGATCGAGAGCGAGAGCCCCGGCAGCACGCGCTGGTGGTACTGGTAGATGTTCGAACCTGCGCTGGCGTTGAGGATCACGTCGAGCGGTCCTCGAGTCCCGTCGGCGTTCACGTTCCACGTCGTGGTGCTGGCGGCCGGCTTGCCGAGTGATCGCAGCGCGCCCCAGCGGGTCAGCGCCTTGTTGGAACGAACGGCCCAGGTGCGGCCGTCGTAGTCGCCCCACACGAGCCACATCCGGCCCTGTGGGGCGGCGGCGACCCAGCTTGCCTCGGCGAGTGCCGGCTTCGATCCGAGGTTGCGAACCAGCGAGGGGCCCGAGGTGCCGGCGACCCGGAGCTTCGAGCAGGTCGGGTAGGTGTCGCAGTAGGCGCTGTAGACGCCACCGGTGGTTCGCGATGCGGCGGCGAGCCGCTTGTTGCGACCTGCGGTTGCGTCGGTGCCTGCGCTGCTGGCGAGGCGGACCACGTCGCCGAGCGCAGGTGCGATCCGCCGCGAGTAGTAGCCGTTCGCACCCGACACGTTCGAGTACCAGACGACGTAGAGGTCTCCGGTCGCGGCGTCGCGCCCGATGTTCGATGCGTACTCGCAGCAGCCCACGGAGAGGTTCGTCTCGTCCTCGCTGCCCTGTGCCAGGCCCGCGTGGATCGCGAGCTGCGACGTGATCGTCCACGAGATCCAGGGCGTTCCGTCGCTCGCGACCGCGCTCGACACCTGCGTGGAGGCGTACGGCGTGGCACGGTAGGTCATCGGGCTGGTCGACTGCGTCCAGGTCCCGCCGGCGAGCGTCGCGTACCACGCGCGGCCCGACGACGTGGGATCGGCGACATCGGTGCTGCCCTGGCCGCCCCAGAACGCATGCAGCGTGCCGCCGACGAGCTCGAGGTCGGGGTTCGTCATGCCGACCCACGGACCGACGATGCTCGTCGGAGTCGACCACGTTCGGCCGTTGGCGCTCAGCGTGCGGTACCGCAGCGTGTACGGACCCGTCCCTTCACGATCCCGGTACGCGACGTGCAGCACGCCCGCTCCGTCGCGAGCCATCCCGACCTCGTCGAGGTTCGCACCGGAGTGCTCGCTGACCCGGTTCCACCCGGCGTACGCGGCGGTCGAGTGGGCGAGCGCGAGCGCGGCAATCGCGACGGCGATGGAGAACGAACGAACGAGCGGCACCGGTGACCTCCGAGCGTGGTGAGCAGCACCGGGATGCTCACACGAATGGTTCGAAACTGCAACTACCGGGGTGTGTGGCGTGCCGAGGCGACGCGCTGCGAGCGACATGCGAACGTTCTGGTGCGTTTCTGCGGCAAACCACCGACGCGTCACCCGGATCGTGCGGACACACTCTGTACATGGACGCAGCCGACGCCCCGCGTGAGCCCGACTACCGGCGCATCTTCAACGATGCGCCGGACCTGATGCTCGTCGTGGACCGGCACATGCGAATCGTGTCGATCAGCGACTCCCTGTTGGGGGCGACCGGCCGTGATCGCAGTCAGGTGATCGGTCGTGACCTGTTCGAGGTGTACCCGGACGATCCGCGGCGCGGTGCTGGTCAGTCGTCGGCGACGATGCGTCGGGTGCTCGATCGGGTGATCCGCGAGCGAAGACCCGACTCGATCGCATCGCAGCGGCGCGATCAGGTGCAGCCCGACGGCACCATCCAGGAACGGCACTGGAGCACGGTCTTGACGCCGTTGCTGGATGCCGACGGCTCGCAGGTCGAGTACGTGCTGATCCGGACTTCCGACATCACCGACTACGTGCGCGACGAGGCTCGCTCGCCGGGGATCACCGCTGGAGTGCGGTCGCAGATCGAGGCCATGGAGGTCGACGTCCTCGAGCGATCTCGTGAGCTGCAGGCGACGCGCGATGAGCTGGAGCGTGTGGCGGAGGAGCGAGAGCAGGTCCTGCTGGAGCTGCAGCAGCTGCTCGATCTGGCGCCCGACGCGATGGTCGTGACCAATGCCGCAGGGCTGATCATCCGCGTCAACGATCGAGCGCTGCAGCTGTTTGGATACGCGCACCGACGCGAGCTCGTCGGCCACCAGATCGAAGTGCTCGTTCCGGATCCGCTCGATGAGGTGCATCGGGCACATCGGAAGCGCTTCATCGACGCGCCGTACAAGCGCGAGATGGGCGAGGACCTGGACCTGTTCGCCCGCCGCAAGGACGGTGGGCTCATTCCGGTCGAGATCAGCCTGAGTCCCTTCGACGCCGGACAGGGGCTCGTGGTGGCGGCGTCGATTCGCGACGTGACGGACCAGCGGGCACGCGCACTGGCAGCCCACGAGCGCGCGGAGCGCCGCGAGCAGGTCGCCGAGTATCACGTTGCCGAGTATCAGCGCGCGCTACGTGCGTATCGGCAGGTGGTCCGTCACCGGATCGCGAATCCCCTCCAGGTGATCTCGGGCACCGCAGCCACGCTGCTCGACCATCCGGACGTCGACGTCGCCACCCGTCGGACGATGTTCGAATCGATCCTCGACGCCGCCGACAAGCTGCAACGAGCAACGTTGTTCGATCCTGCCCGGGCCAGTGAGATCGAGCGAGAGCTCGACCCCGCGGCGCGCCTGCACGATGATGTCGCGCGGCGGCCGGCTACGCCAGGTCGCGACGGCCGCTGAACGCGCGACCGATCGTGAGCTCGTCCGCCTGCTCCAGGTCGGAGCCGACGGGCAGGCCGGATGCCGGTCGGGTGACGCG
>JAGQUL010000077.1 GCA_020438525.1 Thermoleophilia bacterium
CCGCGCCGGATCCGGATCGGTCGGCGCGAGCCTCGGGCCTCGATCAGGCAGCGGGCTCGTTCACGTTGCCCACGACGTTGCCGTTCGTGTCATAGACCTGGCCGGTGGCGGGATCGGCCTGGAGGCCGGTCTGCGGGTCGACGTAGTAGCCGGTGTTCGGGTCGACGTACACCTCCTGCGCGCCGGTGCCACCCGCAGTCGGCGCGGTGCCCGTGCTCGCTGCACCGCCGGTCTCCGCCGGGACCGAGCCCTGCTGCTGGCCGGCGAGGCTACCGATGACCTGGCCCGTCTGCGGGTCGTACACGTCGCCGTTGCCCTGATCGACTACCACGCCGTCCAGCGGGAAGTACACGAGCGTTCCACCTGTCTGCGAGGTGCCCACCACCTGTGGCTCGGTGGACGACGACCCGGCGTTCGCGGTCGACGCACCTGCACTGCTGCTGGTCGAGTCGGTGGTCGCGTCACCGCCCGATGCAGAGCCACCGTTCTGTGCTGCGTACACCTGCTCGAGGTGTGCGGCATCCGCCTCGGCGACCTGTCGCTGTGCTTCCTCCTGCGCCTGGATCTCGTCGCGGTGCTTGAGGTACTCCCAGTACGGCTGCATCTGCTTGCCGGTCATGCCGACCGCCGCGCCACCGATCACGCCGGTCGCCGCGTAGCCGCCGTACTTCGCGCCGGCCACGCCGAGCTGGCGCGCTGCGCGGTAGCCGGTGTTGCCGCCGTTCTCGACGATCGACGAGATGTTGCGCGCCGCGCGGTTCGACGACCCGAGCTGCAGCAGCGAGCGGAAGCGGCCACCGTCGGTCACGCCGAGCTTGTTCGCCCACAGCGCGGTGCTCTCCATCGTCTGGATACGCTGGACGTCGTCGGCGATCCGGATGCCGGCCATGCTCGACGCGTTGCGGCCCGACATGAGCCGGTTCGCGCCGCTCGATGCAGCTGCCGACGATGCCGCCAGACCGGGATTGGCGACGCTGTTGGCACCGCGGATCAGGCCCATGCCCTGTGCCAGGCCGCCGTTCGTGCCGAAGTTGACGCCACGGCCGAGCGAGAACACGTTCGGCGTCGCGGTCTCTGCGACGGTTGCGGTCCTGGCGAACGGATTGAGCGTGAAGTTGCCGCTGCCGCGGACGAGCCTGCCGCCCTCGCCGAGCTTGCCGACGCTGCCCTGCAGGAAGCCGTACCGCGACGTGTCGCGGATGATGTTCTCGGCCTTCACTGCGAATCCGCCACCCGTGCCGCTCGTTCGACCGGCGGCTGCCAGCGCGTCGGTGATCGAGTTGCCCTTCTTGAGCTCGCCGAGCACCGTCGCCTTGGTGGCCTGGTCAACCCCGACGCGGCCGTTCTCGAGCGTCTTCAGCGCCGCAGAGCCCGCCGCGAGCTGCATGCTCTGCATGTAGCCGCGTCCGACCGCGCTGAGGCGTCCAGCCTCGCCGAAGCGGTTGACGATCGGGATCGCCGACTTGAGGTAGTCGGTGAACTTCAGGCCCTTGTCGAACTTCGAGACGAGGCCCGCTGCCTCGATCGCCTTGAACGATCCCTGGCTCAGCGCGCTCGTTCCCGACACCGCGTCGGCGAGCGCCACGCCGCCGGCAGCGGCCTTGGTCGTCTGGGATGCAGCGTTGAGCGCCGTGAGCCCCTGAACGCCGGCGATCGCGCTGCGGACCGCCGTGAAGCCGGCGAATCCGGAGGCGACCGCACCCACGATGTTGAGCGGGTTGGACCGGTCGATCTTCTCGCCCGTCATCCAGTCCTTGCCGGTCAGGTACTGCACGGCGTACACGCCGGGGATGAGGTTGAGCGCGAAGCTGCCGATTCGCTTCCACGCCGGGACGTGGGACGAGTGGATCTGCTCGACGGTCTTGTCGAACTCCTCGCCCTTCATGCCCTGCAGCATCACGCCCCAGCGCTCGTCAGAGGTAGCGTCGGCATCCTTCAGCTTGTCGAGCCGGCCGTCCTTGCGGTACTCGTTCTCGGTCTCCACGAGCTTGCCGTACTGCTGCTGCAGCATCGACTCGGGAGCCTTCGACTCCTCGAGCTGCTTGATCATCTCGTCGGGGACCTCGAGCGAGTGGAACTTGTGGTACCAATCCTCGTTCCAGCCCGGCTTCGAGTTCTGCATCTGCGTGTAGATCTCGGTCAGCTGCGACTCGTCGAGCCCGCCACCGGCGAGCTGCTCGAGCACCTGCTTGCGCTCGTCCGCAGGCGTGTCGAGCTCGTCGAGGATCTTCTCGAACTTCGTCTTCCAACCGTCATCGAACGCGCCGAGCGACTGCTCCATCTGCTGGTATGCGACCTGCAGCTGCTCCTCGCTCACCGCCTGCGTGTCGACGCTGGAGAGCTGCTGCGAGATCTGCGCGTCGGACATGCCCATGCGCTTCATCACGTCGCTGAACTTCTGCTCCCACTCGGGAGTCCACGCGCTCTGGCCCGCCGCCACATCCGCGGCGGTGGGTCCGTTGGCGGATGCTGCGCTGCCGGCATCCACGCCCGGCTGGGGCTGGCCGGCATCGATCGGGTCAACGCCCGAGAGCGCGTCTGCGATCTGGGCAAGCTCGGCGTCGGAGTACCCCGACTGCGCAAGGTACTCGACGTCTGCGGGAGCAAGCTGCAGGCGTTCGAACACCTGCTGCCACTCAGGGCTCCAGCCGCCCGCGCCGGCGGTGTCGGTGCCGGCCGCCGCGCCGCTGACGCTGATCGCGGCGCCTGCGTCGGCCGGCGACG
>JAGQUL010000078.1 GCA_020438525.1 Thermoleophilia bacterium
TCGCCGAACCGCTTCACCAGCCCGGAGCAGGCGAGCAGGGGCGCCCGGGCCGGCTCGCCCTCGCCGTCCGCTGCCGCCCGATCCATGCGGCCAGGGTGCCACGGCCGAACGGCACCCGCAGCGCGGGGCCCCGGGAGACGTGCCCGCACCCCGCCGATCCGCTATACGTTGGGTCTCTCTCGCCGCACGGGCGCCCACGGTGGACGCGGCCTCGCCCGACCCCCAGGAGAACCCGTGCGCCTGATCCCCACCGCCCGTCGCGTCGCCCTCGCCGCCCTGCTCGCCGGCAGCTCGCTCCTCACGGGCTGCTACGACGCCCCCACCGCGCCCAAGGTGGCCGTGGGGTTCGGCTGCGAGGTGCGGTCGAACCACTGGATCGTGCCCAACACCACCACCAGCTCCACGAGCACCTACACCACCTACGGGCCCCAGGCCGCCCCTCCGGGCGGTGAGATGACGATGCTGATCCGCCCCGAGCCCTTCTACCTGTCGCCGGGTGGCAACGGCGGCACCGTCCAGAACCTCACCAACATGGTGTGGCGGGTCTACGTGCCGAACGGCACCGATCTGATCTCGCAGGCCATCGTCGGCTGGTCGAACGTGGGCTCGGGCCGCCCCACCTCCAGCGTCTCGGGCCGGCGCATCTTCGTCACCATCCCCGGACCGATCGGTGCCGGCACCACGGCCACCCTGCCCTCCCTCTTCCTCCGGTTGCGGGTGACGGCCCCCGCCGGCTCGTGGATCCGTCCCCACGTCGCCGGCACGAGCTACTCGGATCCGGGCCTCTCGTTCGACCTCGCCGTCACCGGCACCGCCGTGGGCGACCTGTCCCCGCACCTCAGCTGCTATCCGTCCGCCACCACCGACCTGCGCCGCACCCTGGTGAGCGCCGACACCAAGGCGCCGGTGATCACGATCGCCAGCCCGGTGGACGGGGCCAGGATCCCCAAGGGCGCTCGGGTGCTCGCCGACTACGCCTGCGAGGACCACGACGGCATCGGTGTGCGCGTGGCCACCTGCTCGGGCACGGTGGCCGACGGAGCGCCGATCGCCACCGCCACGCTCGGGACCAAGACCTTCACGGTCACCGCCACCGACATCGAGACCAAGCGGTCGTCCAAGACGGTCACCTACACCGTGGTCGCGCCGTAGCCCACGGCCCGCGGCGTCGGGTGGGTTTGGAGCGGCGGCGGAGGGGGAAGCGCCTGGGGTGGCTCGCGATCCGATCGACCCGGTCGAGCTGCCCGGTGGTCAGGTGCTGCGCCCCGGAACCGACGTGATCATCCCGATCGGCGGCGTGCACCGCGACGAGCGGCTCTGGAATTCGCCGCTCGAGTTCCGACCGTCCCGCTTCCTCGACGGCGACGGCTCCTCCACCCGCGACCGCCACCGCATGGCATACCTGCCGTTCGGCACCGGGCCACGCATCTGCATCGGCTCCAACTTCGCGCTCCAGGAGCTCGTGCTCGTGCTCGCCACGATCCTCCAGCGCTACGAGGTCCACGCGCCCCACGACTGGCAGCTCGAGGCGTACTCCGGATTCATCCGTCGTCCACGCGGCGACCTGCCGCTTCGCGTCGTGCGCCGCTGACCAGGTTTCGCATGCTGGTGTCGGAAATCGACACTGGAATGCGAAACTCGCGGTGGGGTGGGATGTGGGTCGGATCGTGCCGCCGCCGCACCACCTCCGATCGCGCCGCTACGATGCCACCTGCATGCGTTGGGCCGCCATCGACTTCGAGACCGCCACCTACAGTCGCGCCAGCGCGTGCGCGCTCGGCGTGGTGATCGTCGAGGACGGTCGCGAGCTGCACCGCCAGGCATGGCTGATCCGCCCGCCCGGCAACGAGTACCAGTCGGGCAACATCGCGATCCACGGGATCCGCCCCGCCGACACCGCCGAATCACCCGAGTTCCCCCACGTCTGGGCGGAGGCGCTCCACCTGATCGGCGACCGACCGCTCGTCGCGCACAACGCACCCTTCGACATGGGGGTCGTGCGCCGCAGCTGCGAGCACTTCGCGATCGACACGCCCGACCTTCCCTACCTGTGCACCGTCCAGCTGTCGCGCCGAACCTGGCCCGACCTGTCGGCGCACAAGCTGCCGATCGTCTCCGAGCACGTCGGAGTCGAGCTCGACCACCACGACGCGCTCAGCGATGCAGTCGCCTGCTCGCGCATCCTGCACGCCTGCATCGAGGCCGCGGGCGTCGACTCCCTCGATGCGCTCGTCGCCCACCACGCCATGCGCGAGCGCCGGATCGCGCCCGCAGCAGCTCCGGTCTGACGCCGCCTCGCCGGGTCGTCGTCGCCCCTTCCGTGCGAGTATCCCCGTCGTGAGGCTGCGCCCGCAGGACCCGATGCGAACCAAGGCCACCGACTCCGGCGTGGAGGACGGCTGGCACGGCGCGCGCATCGGCGCCGAGACCCGCGACCGCGCCCGTCGCGCCGAGACCCGCATCCACACCGGGATCGACATCGGTGAGCCCGGCCGCGCCACGGTCACGATCGCGTTCCTGGCGCTCACGCTCGCGGCCACCATCATCGAGTTCGCCACCTTCGGCACGAGCCCGACCACCAGCGAGCTCTCGCGCTCGGGCGGCGCCGGCGTCGGCGTGGTCGCCACCGGCGCATGGTGGAAGCTGCTCGCATCCAACCTGCTCCACGCAAACGTCCTGCACGTCGCGATGAACGCGTTCGTCATCTACCTCACCGGCCGCTGGCTCGAGCACCTCGCCGGCCGCGCGATCATGGTCGCCACGATCCTCTGGAGCGCGATCGCCGCCGGCGTGTTCGGAATCCTCGTCGACACCCCGAGCGTGTCGATCGGCGCCTCCGGCGTGGCGTTCGGCATCGTCGGCTGCGCGATCGCGATCGATCCGCGTGCGCGCACTGCCACAGGCCTGATCGCGCGCCAGCTCGGCGTGGTCAACGTCGTGATCACCTTCATCGCGCCCGGCATCTCGATCGGCGGCCACCTCGGCGGGCTCGCCGCCGGGCTCGCGGTCGGCGCCCTGGCCTGGAGCCGCACGCGGCGCGACGACGACCACCCCGTCGGTCGCCCCCGTCGTGCCGCTGCCGCCACCCTCGTTGCCGCATGGATCCCGTTCGCCGCGATCGCGGTCGCCGGACCGAGCGTCCTGCCCGGCGACCTCGCCCACGCGCGCGGAACGCTCACCGCATCGCTGCTCGAGCGCCAGCTCTCCGGCGCGACGCTCTCGAGCGGACTGAAGATCGACACCGCGAGCTGCACCGCGACCAGCGACCTGCTCGTCTACGACTGCGACCTCGACGGCCGCCGCGGCACCGTCACCTTCAGCACCCGCGACGACCAGTGGTCGCTCGCCACGGCGCGCTGATCGCCCGAACCGCTCCCGCACGGTCGGCTAATCTCTCGCACGTGCGTCGCCATGCCGTCCCCGCCCAGCTGATCGTGTTCGTCGCCGCCGCCGTGGTGGCGGTCTCCGGCTGCGGGTCGCCGGCCAGCTCCGACGAGCGGCGCGTCGAGCTGCCGCCCGCCACGCTCGACCACGCGGTGCTGTCCTCGATCACGCGCCTCACCCCGAAGGTCGACGTGGCCCAGCCCGGCGCAGCCGACGAGATCGAGCTCGACGCTGCACGCGGCGAGCGCGAGGCCGCGCAGGTCGTGGCATGGGCAACGAGCGGCGAGCCCACCGTCGTGCTCGAGCACACCGCGCTCAGCGGCCCGTCCGGCGCGAAGATCGCCACGCGCGACGTGCGCACCTACGTCGAGCAGCCGATGACCGTCGAACGCGGATCGCCGGCAGGCCGACCCGGCACCTACGTGGATCCGTTGATCCCGTCCGCGAAGCGCCCCGTGCAGGTCACCGAAACCCGGCGGATGCTCGCGTGGGTCGACGTGGCCGTGCCGGTCGATGCGACCCCCGGCACCTATACCGGCGAGCTGCGGATCCACCAGGCGGGCGACGACGGTTCCCCGCTCGGTGGCGACCGCGGGATCCTGCAGCGGATCCCGATCACGGTTCGCGTGCATCGCGCCGTGATCCCGAAGCTGCCGACGCTGGGCTCGCACGTCGGGCTCGACCAGTCGCAGCTCGTGCGTTTCGAGGGCGTGAAGCCGGGGTCGCTCGAGCTGCGCGACGTGACCGAGCGCTACGCGGCCGAGCTCGCCGACGCCCGGCTCTCGGTCGGCGACGTAGGCGTGCTGCCGCCCGATACGCTCCCGGGCGAGCAGTCCCGCAGCGACGACGACGCCTACCTGCGGCGGGTGTTCGGACGCCGCGGCGTGGCGAGCGTGCGGATCCCGTTCTACCTCACGTATCCGTTCAAGGACCCGCTCGGCGCCGATCGCGCCGCCGCGGTCTCGTACCTGCGCAATGCGGCAGCCTGGGCGCGCCGCAACGGCTGGGCCGACCGCGCGTACGTGTTCGCGTTCGACGAGCCCGACGACTCCGCCGCGGGCGACGTGCGCGAGCTGCACGAGCTCCTGCGCGAGGCCGATCCGACGCTGCGCCAGCTCGTCACGCGCGAGGCATCGGCCCCGGGGTTCCGTGGCAGCGTCGACATCTGGGCGCCCAACATCAGCCCGTCACGCTTCCGCCAGGCCGATGTCGCCCGGGCGCGCCGCGCTGGCAACGAGACGTGGTGGTACCCGTCGATCACGACGTTCGCTCCGTACCCCGACCTGTTCATCGACGAGCTGCGCCCGACGCCCCGCGCGCTCGGCTGGCTCGCGTGGCAGCACGGCGTGACCGGGATCCTCTACTGGTCGGCCACCCACTGGCACGAGGTGAAGGATCCCTACGCCGACCCCGCCACGTACAACGAGACCGACGTGGACGGCAACGGCGACGGCGTGCTGCTCTACCCGGGCGGCCCGATCGGGCTGCCCGGCACGCCGGTGCCGAGCGTGCGCCTGCTGCAGCTGCGCGACGGCATCGAGGATCACGACCTGCTGGCCGGCGCGGACTGTCGCGGAACGGCCGCCGATCGCGCGAGGCTGCGCCGGCTCGCGCGTGCGGCCGCGCCTCGACTGGATCGCATCGAAACGTCACCTGCGCAGGTGAAGGCCCTGCGCAGCGCAGCTTTCGCGGTGCTCGATCGCGAACCCGACGGTGCGGGATGCGGCACGTGACGGCCTGAATCGGTAGGTTCCGATCATCCTCGCGCGCGCGAACCCTGCGCGCGTCGTCATCGGGAGACGCATGGAGATCGAGATCAATCCGAACGTGTTCGCGGCGCCGCGCAACCGGCCGCCCGGCATGGATCCGAACGTCGCGTACCAGCCGATGCTCGAGCATCGCAACCAGGCGTTCGACTGGATCTCGAAGACCGCGATCAAGCTCTACTACGACTCCGGTGCCGCCTCCGTGCCGCCGAAGGTGCTCGACTGGCTGCGACGCAAGGACCTGTCGCCGATCGGTGGCACGCCCGGCACCCCCCTCCCGGATCCGGACGGTGCCTACAAGGTCGCCGTGATCGGTGACATGGGCGAGGGATCGCCCGCGCAGGACCGCAACACGAAGCAGATCATGCGCTGGCGACCGACACACGTCGCGACCGTGGGCGACAACGTCTACCCGCTCGGTCGCGAGCGTGACTGGGCCAAGCGCTTCGATCCGCACTACGAGGAGCTGCGCATGTCGACGACATGGCAGCCGGCGCTCGGCAACCACGACTACTACGCCGGTGACCTCACGCCCTACTTCAAGCGCTTCCCGCAGCTCAAGGGCCAGGCCTACTACTCGTGGAGCCTCGGCCCCGCAGATTTCTTCGTGATCGATACCGAGCAGCGGCTCGACGGCGCGAGCGCCCAGCACGCCTGGCTCGAACAGGCGCTCGCCGGCTCGCACGCCGCCTACAAGGTGATCCAGATGCATCGCCCGATGGTGTCGTCGCGCGCCGGGTCGATCGGTCGCAACATCTACGGCTCGCTCGGTCCGATGCTCGCGAAGTACGGCGTGCAGCTCGTGCTCGCAGGCCACGAGCACGGCTACGAGCGCTCGGTCCCGCTCAAGGGGACGACGTTCATGGTCGTGGGCGGCGGCGGCGCCACGACGTACGGCTACCCGGGCAGAATGCCCGACCACACGCAGGTTCGCACCGGCCGCAACCACCACCTCGAGATGGCGTACAACGCAGCGGAGATGGTGCTGCGCGCAGTCGATGATCGTGGCAGTGTGTACGACACGTTCCGACTCACGCCCAATGGCAAGGTCACGGAGGCCGACGGCTCGGTGACCCAGGCCGCGTCCGGTGCCACCGAGCTCGCGCTCGAGACGGTCGCCGCGGGCGCCCCCGCCTGATCACGACTTCGGCAGGCAGGCGAGGATCGCCCGGCCCTGCGTGACGGCCTCGTCGTCGACGAGATCCGGCGCCTCCTTCAGGTCCGAGAACATGAACCATGCGACGCGACCGGAGGTCCCGTGAACGGACTCCTCGGGAAACACGTGCCCCTGGGATTGCTCCACGACCGACTGCACCAGTCGATCGTCCACGGCCGTGGCGTTCGCCGCAGAGCTGGCCTCGATGACGTAGAACCAGTCGTCGTCCGCGGGCCCGGCGATCCGCCGACCCGTGCCGGCCAGCCGCGCCAGCTCGGTGTAGGTGTCCTGGGCTGCGATCGCGTCCGCATCGAGCTCGACCGCGTTCGAGCCCGCGCACTGCAGGAATCCGTCGAACGTGATCGCAGGCTTCGTCGACGACGCCGAATCGGAATCGGTCGAGCTGGCGGCCGTGGTCGCAGCATCCGGGTCGGAGCTGCCGGCCCGGTCGTCGTCCCCGCACCCGGAGACGAGCAGCAGCGCCGCTGCCAGGACGCATGTCGTCGGGAGCTTCATGCGCGTGTCGATACCCACATCGAGCACGAGCGACGCGACACGGAACGGGACTAGCAGCACGACTGCGCCACGGTCGAGACCCGGACTGGCAGGATGGGAGTCGTGAGTGACCACGACTCCGCGTCACCTTCCACGCTCGGCCTGCCGGCCGCCGCCTGGGCCCTCTACGACTTCGCCTACTCGATGTTCGCGTACGTCGTGTTCGCGCGATACCTGAGCGACTGGATCATCTCCGACCTCGGCCACCCGGACTGGGTCTACACGAGCGGGCAGGTCGTCGCCGCATTCTCGCTGCTGCTGCTGATGCCGCTGGCCGGTGTCGCTGCCGACGTGATCGGTCGTCATCGTCCGCTGCTGGCGGTGTTCACGCTGATCGCCGCCGCCGCTGCGGCGCTGATCGGCGTGCTGTCGCCCGACATCGGTCCGCTCGGCGTGCTGCCGCTCCTGGCGTGTGGCGTGGTGAGCGCGATCGCCACGTCGCTCGCATTCGCACAGTTCGATCCGATGCTCGCGGGGATCGCGCCGCAGCGCAGCTGGAGCGTCGTGTCGGGCGTGGCGGTCGCGGCCGGGTACGTCGGCATCGTCGTGTGGCTCTCCGGGCTCCACTACGTGTTCGTGGGCGAGGGCAGCAAGCAGCATGCCTTCGTTCCGGCAGCGGTGCTGTTCGTGCTGCTGTCGATGCCGCTGCTCGTGTTCGGTCGCGAGTATCGGCGACCGTCCGCGATCCGCCCCGGCGAGGACACGCTCCACGCCACGTGGCGAATGGCCAACACCCGGATGCGGGGCGCGGTGCAGCGGCTGCGTGGCCTGCCGGCGGTGGTGCGGCTGCTCGTCGGTCGCTTCCTCTACACCGACGCGATCGGCACCGTGAACATCTTCGCCGTGATCTACATGTCGCGGCTTGGCGGCTTCTCGGAATCCGACAAGAACAACGTCACGCTCGTGGTCGTGGTGTTCGGCGGCATCGGCGCGCTCGCCTCCGGCTGGGCAGCGCGGCGGGTTGGTCCACGCCGCACGCTGCTGTGCGTGGTGCCGGCGTTCAGCGTGGGCCTCTGGGTGGTGGCCGGCTTCGGTACGCCGTGGACGGTGTGGGTGCTCGCTCCCGTGCTCGGCGCCGCGCTCGGCACGGTGTACACCGTCGATCGCCTGTTCATGCTGGCACTCACGCCGACCGAGCTGCGCGGCGAGCTGTTCGGGGTCTTCAACCTGATCGGACGCGTCGCGCAGGCGCTTGGCCCGTTCGTGCTCTGGGGCGGCACCATCTTCGTGCTGCACGACCGGACGGGATGGCTGAGCGCGCTCGACGCGAGCCGCGTTTCGCTGGCGCTGATCGCGGTCGCGGCGATCATCGGGCTGTTGGTGATCCGTCCGCTGTCGGACGGCTTCACGGGCGACGGCAGCGGTGGCGGCCCCGCACTGCCTCCTGGCGTCGACATTGCGTCGGAGCCGCTCGGCGGCACGTCCACGGTGCCGCGGGTCACCGAGCCGTAGGGCCGGGTCAGGTGCCCGGCGGGTTGACGAAGCCCATCATGCGCTTGTCGCCGATCGCGTACGAGGCGTTCTTGATCGTGTCGCCCTCGTTGCCGCCGATCGTGTAGACCTTGCCGTTCTCGACCTTCTCGACGATCGCGACATGGTCCACGTCGCTGCCGCCGTCCCAGTCGATGAGCACCATGTCGCCGGGCTTGGGGTCGTAGCTGCCGCGCTGGTGCCACGTCCCCATCTTCCTGGCCTTGTCGATGATCGCGACGGTCCAGTCCTCGCCTTCGCCGTTCGGACCGAACGGCGAGCCGGACTGCTTCCACACCCACGACGCGAAGTCGGCGCACCATGGCTCCGGCGCATTCGGATCCTCGCCGGGCGAGGTCACGGCGGTGCGGTACTCGCGGATGCGACCCGCATGATCCTTGTTGTTGCCCGCGTCCTCGCGCGTGCCTCGCTCGAGCTCCTTGCGTGCGACCTGCACGATCCGTTGGCGTACGTCGCCGGACGCAGGATCGGACTGCATTGCCTGGGTCGTGTCGCTGCCGGCGATCACGCCCGACGTGCCCGGAGCGGGCGGCGTGGTCGGAGTGGCCGGCGACTGCGACACCTGTGAGGGCGACGACATCGAACAGCCGCATCCGGGTCCCTGCATCGGCGACTGCTGGACGCCGCCGCCTCCCTGAACCGTGATCGCGCCCTGGAGCGCCTGGACCGCCGCAGCGAGCTGCTGCACCGCGGTCTGCAGCTGCGCGACCGCCGATGCGAGGTCGGTCGCGGGCGGCGCTGCGACCGCAGCGGTGGTGCCGCCGCCCGACGTGGGCGGTGCGGTGCCGGCGGCTCCGGCGACGTATGTGGGCGACAGCGCTGTCGCGCCGCCACCTGTGGCGATGTAGCCCCCCATGGCACCACGATGCAACGGCTTCGTCGATCGTGATACGGGGTGAACTACCTAAGTTTGGTGCATGACATCGGCGCGTGATCGAGCGCTCAGCGCGCGAGTCGACGCGCGACGAGCTCGGTCGCCTTGGCGTCGAGCAGCTCGCCGAACTGCGGGTGCGTCGATGCGGCGGCGAGCTCGGGAACCATGCGCGCTCGGACGCCGAGTGCGATTCGCATCCCGTCGAGCGAGTCGGTTCCGTGCTGCTCGTTCGCCCAGCCCGCGATGCCTTCCATACGCGCGACGAGTGCAGTCGGGTCGGCATCCGGATCGAGCTCGCTCGCGATCGTGCGCGCCAGCTCATGCGAGCCGAGGTCGCGCCGGATCCCGGCCGTGAGATCCCGATCGAACCGCCACAGCGTCAGCGTCATCCCGCCCCGCTCGCTTCGCTGGCGCTCCGACGCGTGTCGAGCGTACGGGCCGAGGTCGCTGTCGTCGCCCGCATGTGGCGGGCACACGTCGGTGCCCGGGGAGCGACCGGCATCGACGACCCGGTTCCAGCGATCGGTCACGCACCACACCCAGCCCGGGTCGAGCAGCTGCGCGACGGATCGAGCCGCCGGCATGATCGGCTGGCCTGCACGGTCGGCGACGTGCTGCGCGAGCAGCGCAGGGCGATCGGTCGCGTCGAACGACTCGATCCACGCGCTCGGCATCAGCAGCTCGCGTGCGAATGCGCT
Organism: Thermoleophilia bacterium; assembly: GCA_020438525.1. Next base: position 9,925 of record JAGQUL010000078.1, read on the forward strand.
CGCCTCGCCCTCGACCAGGTCGTGCACGGTCACGGGCAGCTCGACCGGGCGGACCGAGACGTCGCACGGCACGTGGAACGGGTGCCATCCGAGCAGCACGTGAGCGAGTCCATGGGCGACTGCGAAGCGGCGACGCTCCGGGTTGTCGGCCAGGCCGGCGTCGACGACGATCCTCGGCAGCTCCCCGGCTCGAGCGGCATGCAGCACTACCACGTCTGCGCGCGTGGGGATCTCCTCGTCCAGGACGAGCGCGAAGGTCGCCGCGAGCCGCTCGACGTCGAACGGTGGCGTGAGCTGCCGCTCTTTCGACAGGCGCCGCGCCGCCTCGCGCGCCACTCGATACGCGGGATC